>JAIRZG010000115.1 GCA_031267345.1 Zoogloeaceae bacterium | reverse complement strand
GACAGGCCTTCAGATCAGAAGACAGAAGACAGAGGACAGAGGACAGAGGACAGTCGATCAGCGAAGGCTTCGCCTTCGTTCGTTTTACAAACGGCGCGTAGCGCCGCAAACCTTCTGTCTTCTGTCTTCTGTCTTCTGATCAGGCCTGTCGGTCTAACGTGTTTTGGAAGGGGTTTCTCTCCCCTCCCCCAAAACGGTCGCCTGAAACCCCTGCCTTCAGGCAGGGGTCGGCTCCCACCGCCCTGAAGGGCGGGGTTTCAACCAGAGTTGGTTTTACGATGAACCGGTCAAGGCGCAGACCCATCGGATGGAATCTTTCAACCGTTCGATACGCGACAATCTGGCGCGTTTCAACCGAAGGAGCAAGCGTTTCTCGAAGTCCTGGGAAATGCTTCGGATAACGCTTGACCTCTTTTTCCTGTTCAAACGACGGCATGGCGTGATGGCAATGTAAAGAGAACAGTGCCCACGAGGAGGGAGAGGGCTATCAAGCGGCGCGCGCCGCAGGGTTGAAACAACCCCTCTCTCCCCCGATCCTCTCCAAAACCTTACCCCGCTCCCCGGCCAACCCTTGAAGGGGAGGGAGAAAAAATGTCCCAAGTCTCTGAAGGGAAAGCGGGCGCCGTTCCTGGTTCGCCATGACCAACATAGTCATGCGATTGCCTTGGCAAGTCTTCCCCTTCCTGACAAAAATGTAATCTCCGGGTCATCCTCTCGTCGGCGCTCGCCCTGCATGATGGTGGTTCTTGCGGGGAATTCATCATCATGGAAACGGGCTGGAAATTCGTGTCTTGCATGGCTTTGGCGTCATCGCTGGCGGGTGGGGATGCGTGGGCGCTTCCCCTGGAAGAAGTCCTGGCGCGCGCCGATGCCGCGCCGGAAGTGGCAGCGGCGCGGGCGGGGGAGGCGGCATCGCAGGAATGGTTGCGGGCGGCGGGGCAGTTGCCTGATCCGCGCCTGGTGTTGTCGGTGGATGACTTCGCCATCGAAGGCGATACCCGCTATCGCCTGCGTGATTCCAAACGCATGGTCGGGTTGATGCAGGACATTCCCGCCGCGAAAAAGCGCGAGGCGGAACGGCAGCAGGCGAAAGCGGGCTTGCTGGCGGACGGGCGGATGCGCGAATTCGTGCGCCTCGCCGCCCGACGGGAAGCGGTGTTAGCGTGGATTCAGCTTTATTTTTTGGCGCAGAAGCAAAGCCTGCTGGAACAGTCCGCCGCCGAAATCCGCTTGCGGCAACGGGCGACGGCGGCGGCGTTGGCGGGTGGCGGCGAAACCGATGACGCGTTGGAATCACTGCTCGACCGGCAGATGTCGGATGATGCTTTCGACATGCTTGATCGCGATATGCGTCAGGCGCGCGCCCGCTTGCGCCGAGTGGTTCTGACGAGCGATGACGCAGTGCTTGAGGCGACCGGCGAATTGCCTGCGTGGTTGAAAAATCCGGTAGCGTCGGCGGATGCGACGGCAGGACACGGCGACGAATCCGCCAACGAATTTGCCAATGATGCCGCCGCCGAATTAAACGCCAGCCAGGCGCGGGTCGGCATGGCGGAGGCGGAGCTGCGCATGGCAGAAGCCGACAAGGATTCGGACTGGAGCGTGGAATTCGGCGTGGGCGAGGACGCGATGGGCAAGGCGATGATGATGGCGAAGGTCAATTTTTCGCTGCCGATGTTTACAGCTTCCCGCCAGAATCCCCGCATCGCGGCGGCGCAGCGCAAACTCGAACAGAGCAAAGCTGAACATCAGATGCGGCGGGCGGAATTCCAGCGTCAGCGCGAAGAGTGGCGGGCGGAAGAGGCCGCGCTCACCTTGCGGATAAAACGTCTCACCGAAGAAACCCTGCCCCTGCTGACGCGCAAAATCGCGCTTGCCGAAGCGTCCTATTCCGGCGGGCGCAGTTCCATCGCCGCGCTCATTCTGGCGCGGGAAAAACATCTGGACATCCGCATTCAAGCCATCGACCTCGAAGCCGAACGCGCCGCCGTCCGCGCCAATCTTTATTTTCTGTCTGCGGGGAGCGCCACGCAATGAAAAAAATGATCGCTGCTCTTTTTGTGGGCTTGTTGTTGGGGTTGGCGCTTGCCTTCCTGCCTGGCTGGCGACCCGCGATGCAGCATTCCGCCGATTCTGCCCCTACTACCCAAAACGCCGAACGCCAGATTCTCTACTGGTACGACCCGATGAAGCCGGAAGCGCATTTTGGGCAGCCCGGAAAATCGCCGTTCATGGACATGGATTTGATTCCGCGCTATGCCGAAAATTCAGCCGATGAAAGCCCGAACGCGGGGAAAAATGACGGCTTCGCGCTCTCACCCGCGCTGACGCAAAATCTGGGCGTCAAGTTCGGAACGGTGGAAAAAGGCATCCTGCGCCCCGTCGTCGAAATCTCCGGTAGCGTGGGGTTTGACGAACACGCCGTCGCCGTCGTGCAGGCGCGCGCGGGCGGCATCATCGAACGCGCCTATCCGCTCGCCGTCGGCGACAGGGTGACTGTGGGCGCGCCGCTGGCGGAGATGCGTGTGCCGGAATGGTTCGCCGCGCAGGGCGAATATCTGGCGTTGCGCACCGAGCCGCAACTCGCCGCCGCTGCCCGCGCGCGTTTGCTGCAATTGGGCATGACGTCCGCCCAGGTCGCGGCGCTGGAAAAACGCGGCGCGCCCAATGCTGTTGTCACCTTCCATGCCCCGCGCGCCGGAATGCTTTCGGAATACGACTTGCATCAGGGAATGCGCGTGGATTCCGGTCAAACGCTGGTGCGTATCAACGGCATTGATACCGTCTGGGTTGTCGCGCAAGCGCCGGAGGCTGAAGCCGCCGGACTGAACATCGGCGGCAAGGCGACGCTTGGGTTTACCGCCTTCCCCGGTCAAACTTTTACGGGCAGCATCAGCGCCCTGATTCCCGAACTCAACCGCGACACGCGCACCCTCGTCGTGCGTATCGCGCTCCCCAACCCGCAAAACACCCTGCGCCCCGGCATGATTGCGAACATCCGGCTGGAACAGGAAGGCAGCGCGGAAGAACGCCTGCTCGTACCGACCGACGCCATCATCGCCACCGGCAAACGTCATGTCGTCATCGCCGCAATCGACGAAGGACGCTTCGTGCCCGTAGAAATCACGCCGGGGCGCGAAGCGGACAACAAAACGGAAATCCTCGCCGGAAACCTGACAGCAGGCGAACGCATCGTCCTCTCCGGTCAATTCATGCTCGACTCCGAAGCCTCGCTACGCGGCGTGCTGGCGCGCATGGACGACCCGAAAGCCGCCGCAATGAACGATGCTCAACTGCACCAAGGCATCGGCACGGTGAAAGCGGTCGAAGGGGGCGAAATCACCCTCGCGCACGATCCCATCCCCGAACTCGGCTGGCCCGCCATGACTATGCCGTTTGCGTTGGAAAAACCGGAAGTGGGCGCGAAGCTGACGGCGGGACAAAAGGTGAGGTTTTATTTCGTGCAGAGAGAAGATGGGGCGGTGGTGGAACGGGTGGAAGTGCTGCCCTGAACCGGAAGGGCAGTAGGGGATTAGGGAAACCGTAATCGCGCGCATTGACGACCTGCCTGAATGGCGGCGAGTTCGACATCGGCAGCGGAATCCAGCCAGCTTTTTTTTCCAGAAAATCCAGAAAAACGCGGGTGCTCACCCGTACCGAGCCTTCCAGCAGGTAGAAACCCGAACGGGCAATTTTATGGTCTTCAAATAAAAGGACTGCGGGTTGCGGCGGTTCCAGCAGGACAAGCCGGGTGATGGCTTCCTGCAAGGCGAGTTCGCCCAGGCCCGCCTTGCGCGGTGTTTTGCCGCCGCTGCTCGCGCCCGTCATCTGCTTGCGGTAATGGCGAAAAGTGGCGGTTTCAAGGACGGGGATGTGATGACGAGTCACGAAGGCGAAAATGGCGTCACGGCTTGGCGTCACGTTGCGGGTGACTTCGTGCAGCACTATATCAATGAGCCGCAACGACCAGCCGGGACACAGCAGTAAATCCAGTTGTCCAGCATAAGCAAGGGTAATCAGCGGTCCCGCGTCAGGAAGCAGAAAAGACTTCGTATCCGCACTCGCGCCCATGCTTCAATCCGCCATCCGTTCACGTAACGCTTGCTTCATGCGCCCGGTTTCCGCTTGCGGCAGACGCGGCATGGGCAGATGCGCCTGCGCCATGAGCAGAAACAGGTCTTCTTCGGAATCCAGATTCAACGCGGTCATCGCGTCCAGATAGTCCAACCTGCCGAGAGAAAAATCCAGCAGCGTGGCGTAATTGGCATTCTGGTTCGCGTCGGCGCATTCAAGCGTTTCGACCAGATAACGCAGTTGGGTGTTGAACAGGGCGTTGATGGACGTATCGTTTTGCGCCGCGATAACCTTGGCGCGTTTGAGCAGGTCGCGGTCAACCGAGCCGGTGAAATTGACAGTACGGGTAGCTTGGGACATGGGGGAAATCCTCGTGCAAGAGGGAACACATAAATAAGTGTAGCGCGGGGTTGGGTACTCCATTACGCTCGATCATCCTTCAAAAACCGGCTTCCTCAAACTTGTCCACCCGCCGCAAGGTCGGGAAAAGCCGCATCCACAAGCCGACGACGCCTAAAGTACACAAGCCGCCGAGGGCGGCGGCGATCATCGGGCTGAACCCAGCGGCGCTGGCGCCGGCGCGGAATTCGCCTAATTCGTTGGAGGAGCCGATGAACAGCATATTTACGGCGCTCACCCGTCCGCGCATGGTGTCCGGCGTGGAAAACTGCACTAGCGCGCTGCGGATGTAGACGCTCACCATGTCCGCCGCGCCTGCAACCGCCAGGGCGACAAAAGAAAGCCAGAACCAATACGAGAGCGAAAACACGAGATTCGCTGCGCCGAAAATGGCGACGGCGAGGAACATCCGTTTGCCGACGGCGTGGTTGAAGGGATGCATGCTCAACCACAAGCCCGCGCCGACTTCGCCGATGGCGATGGCGCTCCGCAGCGCGCCCAGTCCGGTCGGGCCGACGCGGAGAATTTCCTTGGCATAGATGGGCAAGAGCGCCGCCACGCCGCCCAGCAGCACGGCGAACAGGTCGAGCGAAATGACGCCCAGAATGATGGGACGCTGGCGGATGAAGCGAATGCCGACGCCGAAACGCCGCCATATGCTGCTGGCGTCGGCGGCGCGCGGTTCGGCGTAGCGGGTCGTGACCGGCGCGAGGAAGGTCACGCCCAACAGAAAACACCCGGCGCAGACGGCGTAAGTCAGCGTGCCGCCGCCCAGGCTGTAGAGCAGGCCGCCGACCAGCGGACCGCCGATGCTCGCCGCCCGCATCAACATGCCGTTGGCGGCGATGGCTTGCGCCAGTTGCGCGCGCGGCACAATCTGCGGCAGCAGGCTTTGCACCGCCGGGCCGGAAAAAGCGCGCGAACAACCGAACAGCGCCAGCGTCGCGTAAATGCCGGTCAGCGCCAAAGCTTTGCCTTCCGCGCCAGTCGCGGCGTGCGCCGAGAGCCACCAAAGCGTGCCCGCGCAGAGGGTGGCGACAATCCAGCTTGCCATCAGAATCGGGCGACGCGCGTAACGGTCAATCAAATCCCCCGCGGGCAGGAGCAGCGCGAGCATGGGCAAAAATTGCGCCAGCCCGACGTAAGCCAGACTCATCGGGTCGCCGGTGAAATCATAGACTTGCCAGCCGATAATGACCGCCTGAATCTGGGTGGCGAACATGCCCGTCAGCCGCGCCAGCAAAAACGCGGCGAAAGCGGGGTTGTGCCTGAAATTGCCAAACGTGACGGACAGGGAACGGAGTTTTAGCATTGAGGGGGCAGGGATTATTGTTGTGAGCGGGTCGCTCGCCGCGAAGGGTAAAGCATGGATATGGTAGAAGCAATAGGCGTTCTGGAGAAGCCCGCTGAATGCCAAAATCATGAATTCACGCGGGCGCCCCCCAAATCTCTCCGCGCGCCCGTTACCGACGCAAAGCCACCACAGGACAGCCCTCAAAAGGCGTAATTTACCCGCGTCGTTCCGGTGACGCCTTCGCGTTCACCGGCATAGCCTTGCAGCCCAAAATCCAGCGTCAGCGTCTTGTGTCGGGCGGGGGTGAGCGTCAGGCCGAGTTCGTCGATGGTGGTGAAACCTTTCAGGTCGGGGGCTTTGATGGCGTAGCCGTGGGTTTTGGCTTTTGCCTTGCCGTCGAACTCCTGCTCTCCCGCCAGTCCAGCGTAGAGGCGGGTGCTGGCGGTCAGGTTTCTGCCGTAGCGCGCCCTTTCGTTGTTGGATGACAAAATAGAACTCAATCGCCGTACCTCTACCGAACTTGAGCAACTCGCACGTCTGATTTGCAGTTATCATTTTATACGGAACAAAAAATATGGGTGGGAAAAGAAACGAGGGATGGTTTTACGAAAGAAACTGAATATGTTGATGTGAATATCCCTAAAAACACCATTGTAAATGACAGGGATATATTATTTCCTGGTCTGCCTCTTTGGAGGTGATGATTTTGGCGGGAGGTGTTGGCGGACTTACTAACCTTCTCATAAGTAAAGTCCTTAAATAATATATTGGCATTCTGGTTGCTGGAAGAAAGACTTGACCAGAGCGGGACATTTTTGGATGTGTCG
>JAIRZG010000148.1 GCA_031267345.1 Zoogloeaceae bacterium | reverse complement strand
TTCATTGCCCGCGTTCTCCCGAAAGCGCACGCCCTGCACTTCCACATACAGCGCCAACGCGCCTTCTTCCGCCTGCGAAACATTCAATCCCTGCTGCACCAGCGCCGTTACCAGCGCATTGACAAAAGCGCGGGAAAACTCGGTGACATATTGCGGCGTTACCACGAAAAGCGCCTGACACGGCGCGATGCCCGCGCCGCAACGCTGTCCACGCATGAGACTGGCCGCCAGACTACGCGCCGCATCCTTGGCGATGGTCTGCCAATGCTGTCCGGCCAGCAAACGCGGTTGTCCGCTTTCCGGAAAAACCGTCGGCGTCGGCACTTGCGGCGGCGGCGGGGTTGCTTCCCTTTCTGCGGCAGTCGGCTCCGGCGCGGGTGAAAGCGTGCTGCATCCCGTCAGCATCCACACGGCAAACAACGCGCCCCTGCCGAAACGCAAGGAAAAAATTGAGTCCATAACCAACCCGCGACAATGCAGAAAAACGGATTGTAACCCATCCGTCCTCTGATCCGCCCTCTCGCCCGCCCTCTCTCTCCGACGCTTCCCCACGCGGGAAAGGGGGCGGATCGGCGCCGCGCCGCCGGGTTGAAAAACCCCGCTTTACGCAACTACAGCAACTACCGCAACCGCCCCTGCCCGATTTGTCACTGATTCCTGATCCACCGGACGCGTTCCTGGGTGTCGGGGTGGGAGTTGAGCCAGTCGGTGTATTTTTTGCGGTCGGATTTTTTTTCCCCGCGTGTATAAAAGGCTTCCAGTTTTTCCAGGGCGCTCGCCAGGGCTTCGGGGGAGGCGTTCAGGTGGGTGAGGGTGGCGACGGCATAGGCGTCGGCTTCACGTTCCATGTTGCGGGAATAGCCGGATTCAAGGACAAAGGCGGTAAAGCCGCTGATGGCGGAAGACAGATCGCCCAGATAAGCCGCCGCTGCCGCCGCGACCACCGAAGACTGGATCAATTGTCGTGTCCCGTGGCGCAGGCGCACATGACCGAGTTCGTGCGCCAGTACGGCGAGGATTTCGGCGTCGCTCATTTTTTCCAGCGCGACCAGTTCATCCAGCAGCACGATTTGTCCGCCCGGCAGGGCAAAGGCATTGGGGCCGATGTCGGGGGCGCTGCGGAAAAAAAGGCGCAGATGTTCGCTGTACGCCGCCAGTTCCGGGTCGCTGTCCGCCAGTTGTTGAAAGCCGCGTTGCAGGTTTTGCTGGCGTTCCGGCGGCAGATGGCTTTTTCCCAGCGTGTATTTGTCCAGCGTTTGCAGTACGCCTTCCGAGAGTTGCGCCAGCGCGGACACGGGAACCAGCGGCGCGAGCAGCTTCGCGCCCAGCGGCAGACCCCATTGATAACCCGCCGCCAGCAGCATGATCACCGCCGCCAGCGCCATGACGCTCCAGCGCCAGCGGCTTTGCAGTTGCACCACGGCGCTTTCCTGGTGCCCCAGTTCATCGAGCAGGACAAGCAGCGCCTCGCCCTGTTCGACTTCGCAGTACGCGCCATCGTCAAAGCGCAGGGTGCGCGGGGCGCGGCCTTGCGGTTCGGAGACCCGGATCGCCGTTTGGGGAATCCGTCGCATCGCCGCCAGACCTTCCATCTGCAACATGCCCGCCGTCGCCGTCAGTTCCACCGCGTGACGGCGGGAGCTTTGACCATCGAAGTAGAAGGCGGACAGGCTCATAGCGCGATGTCGAAATCAAAGGCGTCGGCGATTTCCTCGCCAATGGCGCGTTGATCTGCAGGGTTCTGCCCGATAAAGTCATCCAGCGCGCCGGGCGGCGTCAGCAGGGCGAGGTGATCGGCGCGATACCGCGCCAGCCGCACCCTGGCCCAGGGCCAGTAAAGACCGAGCGTCAGCATCATGAGCAGAAAATTGAGCACCAGAACGACCAGTAGCCCCCAGAAGGTCTGGGTGCTGACAAAGCGATGGCCTTCCAGTTGCGTTTCGTTCCAGATGGCATTGACACGCCGGTCGTTCAGGTAGGCTTGACTGGCACCGAGGCCCAGATAAAACAACAGGATGAGCGGTATCAGCAGCAGGACAAGCACGGGAATGAAAGTGGCGCGGGTATTGAGGCCGACATTGGGGCCGACACTGAATGCCAGGATCATGACGGCGATCATGATCAACAAAACGGGCAGCAGGGGAATCAGGCTGGCCAGGATGTACGTCCGGTAAAACACGCCCAGACGGACCCCGGTTTTGAAGCGGGCGTGGGCGAAGGCCAGATGATTCAACTGAAAGCGGCTGATGGCGCGCATGAACCAGGGGCCGCCAAGAAAGAGGACAAAGAAGCTCAACACCGTCATGGCGACATATACGGGATTGGTCGGGCCAAGTTCCCGTTCCTGTTTTTCGGCTTCCGCCTGCGCTTCCCGCAGGATTTGCGCCAGCGTGGCGGCTTCTTCTTCGACATCCTGATCTTCCGCTGACGCGGCGTAGATGACTTCGTCGTCTTCGTCCCATCCGTCTTCTTCCGCGTCCGTTTCCTGCTGCGCCAGAAGAACGGGCGCGTCCGGATAAGCCGTCCGCGTTATGCCATTCGCGGACGGGGAATACAAGGATTGCGGCGCGTCGTTTTCCGCGATGGGCTGTCTGCTGGCTTCCGCCATGTATATGCCCCAGAGCATGACGACAACGCACAGGGCATAGGGAACGAAGATCGCGCAGGCGGTTCGGTAAGCGCCGTGAAAATTGAAGCGCAGGCCGCGATATGAACTGTTGCGCGAACGGAAAATGGAGGAACGCAACACCAGCCAGGGCAACAGGGGCAGCGCCACCAACAGGACGCCCGTATAGACCGGCCAGGAGAGTTTTTCGGCAATCGCGTAAATGATCAGCAACAGCACCGCCAGCACACGACCTTTCAGGATGGCTTTGGGGTCGCCGTGATAATCAAAGCCGCTGCCATCCAGCAGGGTGTTGCGATAAAAATACTGTTCGCGCCGCACCTTCGCCCAGGCCGAATAAATGCCCAGGGTCAGGAAGGAATACAGCAGATTAATAATCCAGATGCGGAAATATTCGCCGCCTGAACCGGTGAATTGAAACTTGTGCTCGATCATCCCGTCCGCGTTCACCGCTGGCGCGGCAGCGGCAGGGATGGTTGCGGAGGCGGGCGGCGGCGCCTGCGCTTCGCCTTTGGCGCTGTTGGAATTCCAGTCGTAGAGCGCCTTGCGTTCGGGGGAAGAGAGTTCGGCGTAAGCGGCTTGCAGCGCGTCGAAATCTTCCTTCGGTAAGGGCGTTCCCGCCTGTTGTTGCTGCGCGAAACGCTGCAACGCCTTGCCATAAGCCGTGCGCACCGTGTCAATCTCCGCGCCTTCCGGCAATCCCAGCGTCTGGTAAGGTGTTGGCATGAATGGACTCCCTTTGGTGAAGTTTTGACAAATCGTAAAAAACGCGCTGATTCTATCGCTTTTATGCGGTTGAAGCGTTTTTGCCTTGCAGGGCAATCGCATGAATGCCGCCATCGTACACGCTGACATTTTTTCGTTTACGCACAAAGACTTACACAGGGGACTGTTCACAGCCTTTTGTTTTATGTAGTTTTCTGTCTTTTTGGG
>JAIRZG010000139.1 GCA_031267345.1 Zoogloeaceae bacterium | reverse complement strand
CAGAAAACTACATAAAACAAAAGGCTGTGAACAGCCCCCTGTGTAAGTCTTTGTGCGTAAACGAAAAAATGTCAGCGCGTACGATGGCGGCATTCATGCGATTGCCCTGGACGCGCTTTATCGTCGCGTCCGTCGTTATCTTTGCGCGCATCGCCGTCCGCAAGGACTGGTAGAATGCCGATGCTTTTTTGTTGAGTGTAACCGGACGATTTTTCTGGCGAAATGGATTCTGATGTTTGATGTGGGATTTTCCGAACTGCTGGTCATTGGCGTGGTGGCGCTGGTGGTGATAGGCCCGGAGCGGTTGCCGAAAGTGGCGCGCACGGTTGGACATCTGCTGGGCAAAATGCGCCGCTATGTCAATGAAGTGAAAGCGGAAATCGACCGCGAAGTGGCGTTGAGCGACCTGAAAAAGCTGCAAAGCGAAGTGATGGATTCGGCGCGGGAACTGGAACAGGGCATCCGCGCGGGTGCGCGTCAGATGGAGCGGGATTTCAGACGGGAAGCCGAAGCGGAAAACACGCCCGCCGAAGACGACACGGCCACCGCCAAACCCTTGAATTGAGCCTATGGAAAATCCGAACCCTCCCCACGACAACCGCGGCGAAGAAGGCTTCCTCTCCCATCTGGTGGAACTGCGAAACCGCCTGATTCGCGTCGTTGCGCTGGTGGGACTGCTGTTTATCGGCTTTGCCTTTTATGGACGGGAACTCTACGCGCTGGTGGCGCAACCCTTGCTGGCGGTGTTGCAACCGCAGGGCGGGGAGATGATCGTCACCGATATTGCCGGGAGTTTTCTGGTGCCCACCAAGGTTGCCCTGATGGCGGCCTTTCTGGTCAGTCTGCCTTATGTGCTGTATCAAGCCTGGGCTTTTGTCGCGCCGGGGTTGTACGCGCACGAAAAACGCTTTGCCCTGCCGCTTCTAGTGATGAGCGTGTTGCTCTTTTTCGCGGGTATGGCCTTTGCGTATTTTCAGGTTTTCCCGACCGTATTCTTTTTCATGTCCAAACTGACGCCGGAAGGCGTGGCCTGGATGGCCGACATTGACAAATATCTTTCCTTTGTCCTGACTGTCGTCATGGCTTTCGGTCTGGCGTTCGAGGTGCCGGTGGTGGTGGTTCTGCTGGTCAAGGCCGGGCTGGTGAGCCTCAAACAGTTGCGCGAGATTCGCCCTTACATCATTGTCGCCGCTTTTGTCGTCGGCGCCATTTTTACGCCGCCGGACATTATTTCCCAATTCATGCTCGCCATTCCCATCTGTCTGCTGTACGAAGCGGGTCTGCTGGCGGCGCGCTTTATCCGCCCGCCCGCTCAGACCGACGCCGATTTGATGAGCGACGCCGAACTGGACGCCGCGCTTCGAGCATCTGGCATACGCGGACAGGATTCAGAAAAAGCGCCCCCTCAGTAATAACCGGGCAAAGGGTCGGGATTGCCCAGCGCCGTCGAGTGCATACCGCCATCCACAAAAAGAATTTCGCCGTTGATGCCGGAGGCAAGATCGGAGAGCAGGAAGGCGGCGGCGTTGCCGACTTCTTCTATGCTGACGTTGCGCCGCGACGGGGCGTTGTGGGCGTTGTAGGCCAGCAGTTTGCTGAAATTGCCGATGCCGGAGGCCGCCAGGGTCTTGATCGGGCCAGCGGAAATGGCGTTGGCGCGTGTGCCTTCCGGCCCCAGACAGAAGGCGAGATAGCGGGTCGCCGCTTCCAGACTGGCTTTCGCCAGACCCATCGTATTGTAATTGGGCATGGTGCGCTCCGCGCCCAGATAAGTGAGCGCCACCAGTGACGCCTTGCGTCCGCGCATCAGGGGACGCGCGCCCTTGGCGAGCGCCGGATAGCTGTAGGCAGAAATATCGTGGGCGATGCGAAACGACTCGCGCGAGATGCCGTCCAGAAAGTCGCCTTCGATGGCTTCGGAGGGTGCGTAGGCGATAGCGTGCAGCAGACCATCCAGTTCGCCGTTCCAGGCGCTACCCAGTTTATCGAACAAGGCATTGATGTCGGCGTCGCTGGAAACGTCGCAGGGCAACACCAGATCGCTGCCGAATTCGCCCGCGAACTTCCGCACCCGTTCTTCAAAGCGTTCATTCTGGTAGGTAAACGCCAAGGCTGCGCCTTCGCGGCTACATGCCTTGGCGACGCCATAGGCGATGGAGTGTTTGGAGATCACTCCGGTAATCAGTATCTTTTTATTGGCAAGAAAGCCCATTCCTTCACTCCCATGCTGATTAAAGCGGCGGATTATAACGGGTAATCGGCAATTTACGCATCGTCTTCGCGCGCAAAAAAACGGAAATCGCAAAACCGGGCGGCGACATCGTTCCGGCGGCATCTACGGATTCGCGGCCTTTTTGTCCTGCAAAGCCTTTATTTGCCGATGCAAAAGCGGCTGAAAATCTCCCCCAACAGGTCGTCGGAGGTGAATTCTCCGGTAATTTCCGCCAGCGCGTTTTGCGCCAGACGCAGGTTTTCGGCGAAAAGTTCCAATGCGAGAGACGGGTTTTCCGCTTCCCTGCGGGCGACGGCAAGATGTTCCGCGCCTGCTTCCAGCGCGCGCAAGTGGCGTTCGCGAGCGCTGAAAACATCCTCGCCGGTCTGCCAGCCAGCGACTTCCAGTAACGCCTGCTCCAGCAACGCCATGCCTGCGCCGGACTGGACGGAGATGGAAAGCGCGATGTCCATGCCGCTTCTGGAAGGATTCGGATGTTTTTCCGGCGCTTCATGGGTCAGGTCGATCTTGTTTCTGACCGTGATGCGGGCAAGGTCGGGCGGGAGCTTTTCCAGAATGGCGCGGTCGGCTGCCGTCAGACCCGCGCGGGCGTCCAGCAGGAGCAGCGCCAGGTCAGCCTGTTCAATCGCCTTCCAGGCGCGGGCGATGCCGATTTTTTCGACTTCATCTTCCGTCTCCCGCAAGCCCGCCGTATCGATGATGTGCAGCGGGATGCCCGCAATCTGAATGGAAGATTTGAGCGCGTCGCGGGTCGTGCCGGGAATCGCGGTGACAATCGCCAGATCATCCCCGGCCAGACGGTTCAGGAGTGAGGATTTGCCGACATTGGGCTGACCAATCAGCACGACATGCAACCCTGCTTGCAGCAGCCGACCCTGTTTTGCCTTCGCCCGCACTGCGCCCAAACGCTCATCCAGTCGGACGAGCCGCCCGAAGGCGTCGGTGGATTCGAGAAAGTCAATTTCTTCTTCGGGAAAATCCAGCGTCGCCTCCACCAGCATTCGCAGGTTGATGAGTTCTTCCACCAGCGCGTGAATGGCGCGGGAAAATTCGCCTTGCAGGGAACGCACGGCGGAACGGGCGGCGGCGGCAGTAGCAGCGTCGATGAGATCCGCCACGGCTTCCGCTTCGACCAGATCAAGTTTGTCGTTCATGAAGGCGCGACGGGTGAATTCGCCCGGTTCCGCCAGCCGCGCGCCCAGTTGCAGACAGCGGGAGAGCAACAGATTCATCACCACCGGCCCGCCGTGCCCCTGAAGCTCCAGCACGTCCTCGCCGGTAAACGAAGCGGGCGTGGGGAAATAAAGCATCAACCCCGCATCAATGGCGCTGCCGTCCGCCGCCAGAAAATTCGTCAGCGTCGCATGGCGGGGCCTGGGCGTCTTGCCCGTCAGTTGCAGGGCGAAGCCCGCCAAATCGCTACCTGATACCCGCACCACCCCCACCCCACCCCGCCCCGGCGCGGTGGCGATGGCGGCGATGATGCCGGAATGTATCTGCGCAAGAGGACTCATGGGGCAAGGCTCTTTTGGACATCGACAATCTCGAAACGCAGAAAATCCGCACGTCGCTTCGACGCAACAACCTCGTCATGCGGCATCCGCAAATAGCGCCAGGATTTGCCGCCTACGCTTGCTTGTCGCTGCGCCCGCCACAGGCCGAATCGTTGGCGAAGCTGAAAACAGCCCTGGACGCTACGCCAAAAGCACGGAAGCAGGAACGAGACGTATCCGCCATTCTTTCCACGCTGAGAGCCGGATTTCCTATGCCAAAAAATTTTGAACTGGAATTTCCATCGCCCTGTTTCGCGCTGGCGACGGGTGTGGGCAAGACGCGGCGGAGGGGAGCGTTTATCCCTTGTTTGCACCCGGAACGCGGCATCAATAAATTTTTCGCACTTGCCCCGAATCTGACTATCCACAACAAGTTGACTGCCGATTTTACGCGCAATACGCCAAAGTGCGTTTTCAAGGGTATTGCCGAATTCGCCCGGCAAGCGCCGTTGATTATCACCCGTAACAATTACGATCAAATCGGCGCAGTTACGGGCGCAAAAAGGCATGGTGCGCCGCGCGACAGGATTCATGCATCCGCCTTTGTGGAGGCCGGTTTTTCCGTTGTCATTTCCATCTCGCTTACTGCCGTCAGAATGCCGCGCAAGATGTTTACTTCGTCTTTTTCCAGTTGGGCGCGGGCGAACAGGCGGCGCAGTTTGGGCATGAGGCGGCGTGGGCGTTGCGGGTCGAGAAAGCGGCGGGCGATCAGAACGTTTTCCAGATGTCGATAAAACCCTTCCTGTTCGGCGTGGGTGGCGGGCGGGGAAGAAAAGGGCGTCGCGGTCTTTGCGCCGACAATGGACGCGGCGGGCGCGGCGGACAGGCTGTGCATCCGTAGCTCATAGGCGAGAATCTGCACGGCGGCGGCAAGGTTCAGGGAACTGTATTCCGGATTGGCGGCGATGCCGAGAACGCCCTGACAGCGTTGCAATTCCGCGTTGCTCAAGCCCGCCGTTTCATTGCCGAACACCAGCGCCACGGCTTCGCCTTGTCGGGCGCGACGGAAAATTTCCGCCGTTCCGGCGCGCGCCGTTTGCGACGACGGCCCCAGATCGCGGGCGCGGGCGGAAACGGCAAGGCTGTAAGTCGTCTCCGCCAGCGCCGCGTCCAGCGTATCAACCACGACGGCTTCCTCCAGCACATCCTGCGCGCCGGAAGCCAGCGCCGTCGCCTCCGGACTGGGGAAAATTTTTGGCGCGACCAGCGTCAGGCGGGAAAGTCCCATCGTTTTCAGGGCGCGCGCCGCCGAACCGATATTGCCGGGATGGCTGGGACGCGCCAGCACCACGCGAACGCGCGTCAGGGCATCCGCCGCTACAGGAACAGGCGAAGGCAGCGTGTTCATATTAGAATGAGACATTTTCATTTTTTGGATATGGCAAATTTCAAACGGGTTTGCGACATCCTCTGGTTCTTTCGACATGACAAATCCTGCCCTCAACATCGCCACCCTCAACATCGCCATCAAGGCGGCGCGGCGCGCCAGTCAGATTATCAATCGCGCGGCGCGCAATCTGGACTTGCTGGATGTCGTCAGCAAACAGCCGAATGATTTTGTCACCCAGATCGACCACGAAGCGGAAACCGCCATCATCGAGGTCTTGCAGGAAGCCAGCCCCGACTACGGGATTCTAGCAGAGGAGTCCGGACTTTCGACCGGACGCAATCCGCAAAGCGAATGCCAGTGGGTGCTCGATCCGCTCGATGGCACCACCAATTTCATTCACGGTTTTCCCCAATATGCCGTTTCCATCGCCCTGATGAAGAACGATCAAGTTGAGCAGGGCGTGGTCTACGATGTCAATCGCAACGAACTGTTCGTCGCCGCCAGGGGCAAGGGCGCGTTTTTGAATGATCGTCGTCTGCGTGTTTCCGGACGCAACAAACTTCAGGAGGCGCTGATTGGCACGGGCTTTCCCTATCGTGATTTCCAGCATCTGGACAGTTACCTGCGGATTTTCCGGGAATTGACGCAAAAGACCGCCGGTCTGCGGCGTCCGGGCGCGGCGTCTCTGGATTTGGCCTACGTTGCCGCCGGTCGTCTGGATGGTTTCTGGGAATTCGGTCTCGCACCCTGGGACATGGCGGCGGGCAGCCTCTTGATTACCGAAGCGGGCGGCTATGTCTGCGACCCGTTTTCCGACGCGAATTACCTGCACAGTGGCAACATCGTCGCCGCCGCGCCGCGCATTCTCGCGCAACTTCAGGCCGTTATCCAGAACGCGGGTAAAGCGCCCTGTGCGTCATAGGCTTGCCGATCAGCCCTTGAACATCTGCACCAGTACGTGCAAATCGTGGGCGATCGCGTTGTCTGTGGCGCGCAGGGTTTCGATGTTGTTGCAGGCCGACATGACGCTGGTGTGATCGCGGTCGAAGGCGTCGCCGATGACCGGCAGACTGAATTGCGTCACCTGGCGGCATAACCACATGGCGATATGGCGCGGGCGCACCACCTGATGGGTGCGTTTTTTGGAAAGCAGGTCGGTGAGTTTAACTTTGTAATACTCGCTGACGGTTTTCTGGATATCTTCCACACTCACGTTGCGCGTGGCGTTGATGATGTCTTTCAGGGCTTCGCGGATGGATTCCGGCGTAATGGGCTCGTTACGGAATACGGAATAAGCCATCACCTTTTTCAGCGCGCCTTCCAGTTCGCGTACATTGGAGCGCAGGTATTTGGCGATGAAAAACGCGCCGTCATCGGAAAGCCGCAGGTGTTCGGCCTCGGCTTTCTGTTTGAGAATGGCGACGCGCATGTCGAGTTCCGGCGGATCAATCTGCACGATCAGGCCGCTATCGAAGCGGCTGACAATGCGATCCGAAAGGCCGTTGATGTTCTTGGGATAGGTATCGCAAGTGAGGATGACCTGCTTTTTTGCGTCCAGCAGGGTTTTGAGGATGTTGAAAAATTCTTCCTGTCCCCGCTCCTTGCTGCCCAGAAATTGCACGTCATCAAAGAGCAACACGTCCAGATTGTAGTAATACTGTTTGAGCGCATCAAAGGAATTGTTGCGGAAGGCGGCAAACACGCTGGAAACGTAATCATCGGCATGAACATAGCGCACGCTTTTTTCCGGCGTCTGCCGGACAATGTAATTGCCAATAGCATGGATCATGTGTGTCTTGCCCAAGCCGGAACCGCCATAGATGAACAACGGGTTGTAAGCGCCGCCCGGTTTGGCGGCCACCCCTTCGGCGGCGGCGTAGGCCAGGCTGTTGGTCTTGCCGACCACCAGATTTTCAAAGGAGAACGCGGGATTGAGACGGGTTTTGTTGCTGGATTTTGCGGCGGCGACTTCCTGCCGGGGCGCTGGCCTGTTCCCGGAAGACTTCTTTTTAAGCGTTGCCGGAAGCGGCGTTGTTGTTTTCGGCTCGACCACAGCGACGTCGTTCCTGCCGCATTTCAGGGTAATTTGCACGGGTTTGCCGAAAAACTCGTTGGCGTGCGCGGTAATCCGCGCAAGGTATTTTTCGCGCACGGTATTCTTGACGTGCAAATTTCCCGCTTGCAGACAAAACCCTTCTTCCGCGTCGCCTGTCAATACCAAAGGACGAATCCAGTTATCGAAGTGCTGTAGCGGCAGATCTTTCTTGCAGCGTTGCAAACAGAATTCCCAGAAAGCCGACATGAAAACTCCCGGCCCCAAACGCCAGAACATGTAGAAAAAGAAAACGACCAGACCCAATCCGGCGTGGACGTGAGCGGATTCTACCAGAGAACAACGCGCAGGAAACAGTAACGCCCAACGCGCCCCCGGCAAATACAGGAATTGCGCCCGCTTGGCGGGAGCGAGGGCTATTTTTCCGCCGCGCCCACCACCACTTCCACCAGTTTATTCATTTCCACATGCCGCGCGAAGGCGGCGCGAATTTCGGGTAGCGTCACGGCGCGGACGCGGGACGGGTATTGGGCGAGGTAATCCAGCGGCAGGTTGTAAAAACCGATGTTGGCGATCTGGGAGAGGATTTTGCGGTTGCTGTCCAGATTGAGGGGAAAACTGCCGGTCAGGTAGGCTTTGGCGGCGGCGAGTTCCGCCGCTGTCGGGCCGTCGGCGAGGAACTGTTCCAGCACTTGCCGCGTGACGCGCAGGGCTTCATCGGCCTGTTCCTTGCGGGTTTGCAGGCCGATGGTGAAGGGGCCGTTCTGTTTCATGGGCGAAAAATAACTGTAGACGCTGTAGGCGTAGCCGCGCTTTTCGCGCACTTCTTCCATCAGACGGGAAACAAAGCCGCCGCCGCCCAGAATGTAATTGCCCACCAGTAGGGGGAAAAAATCCGGATCGCCTGCGGCAATGGCGGACAAGCCCAGATAAATATGCGCCTGGGTCGACGACGGATGCGGCAGATGCTGTGCGCCCTGCGTTTCTCCGCGCGCGGGCGGCGCGGGTAGGACAGGCAGGGTAGCGGACGCGGGCAACGCGGCGGCGAGGCGTTCGGCCAGGGCTTCGGCGGCGGGGCGTTCCAGATTGCCGACAAGGTTGATCCTGGCGTTGGCGGCGCTGTAGTGCGCGCGCCAGAAGTTTTGCAGATCCGCAACGTCAATCGCGGCAAGACTTTCCGGCGTCATGGCGCGACCATAGGGATGTCCGGGATAAAGCGCCGCCCGGAAAGCGCGTTGCGCGATGGGGGCAGGACGGGTGAGCGCGTCTTTCAAGGCGGCGATGTCGCGCGCGCGTTCGCGTTCAAACACTTCGGCGGCAAAATGCGGCTGACGCAAAATGGCTTCCAGCACGCCAAGGGCGGCTTCCATCCGGTCGGGCGTGGTCAGGGTGCGCAGGTTCAGGCTGGCGCGGTCGTCATCCACGTCACTGGCAAAGCGCGCGCCCACATCCGCCAGGCGGTTCGCGATGTCCGTTTCCGTCATTCCGCCCGCGCCCATTTCCAGCAGCGAGCCGACCGAAGCCGCCAGCCCGACCTTTTCCGGCGGATCGAACATCGCGCCGGCGGCAAAATCCAGTTGCGCGTCGAGGATGGGCAGCGCCGCGCTGCGGACGAAATACACTTGCGCGCCAGTCGTGGTTTGCCAGTGCGCAATGGCGACCTCGGCGCGGACATGGGCGCTGACCAGCGCAAAAACGCAAAAAACGAGCGGGGAGATTTTTTTCAACGACATGGGGATTTCCTGGTTTCAATCGGTGGGTTGTTCTTTTGCGGACAACGGCTGCAACACGCCGACGGTCAGGCTGTCCGCGTCAAAAAAGGTCTGCGCGGCAACCTGAATATCCTCTGCCGTCACCGCTTCCAGACGCGCGGTGTAGGCGTCGATGTCGCGGTAATCATAGCCCAGGACGGACATTCTGCCGATTTCCATCGCCTGTCCGAATACCGAATCCAGCTTGTAGATTTCACTTGCCAGCAGTTGCGCCTTGCCGCGCGCCAGTTCATCGAGCAGGACGCCGTTTTGCGCGATGTCGTTGATTTCCGCCCAAAGCGCGGCTTCCAGCGCCTCCGGCGTTTGATCGGGGGCGGGATTGCCGTAAAGGTAAAACAGCGCCGGGCCGCGATTCAGGGCATCGTAGGACGCGCCGACGCTGTTCGCCAGTTGCTTGTCGCGCACCAGACGCCGGGGCAGACGCGCGCCTTCGTGTCCATCCAGAATGGCAACCAGCATATCCAGCGCGAAGGGCGCGACCGGGCCGTCCATGCGTTCCACGCCCGGCGCTTTCCAGGCCATGAGCAAAAAGGGCAGTTCCGCCGGCCCCTTGACGATGAGTCGACGCGTCCCCTTTTGCGCGGGTTCGCGCTGCGGTTTCGTGACCGGCAGTTTTTGCGCCTTGAGTTTTCCATAGTGGCGCTGCGCCAGACGGAACACGGCCTCATGTTCGACATCGCCGCTGATGACGAGGGTGGCGTTGTTGGGCGCGTACCAGGTCTGATACCAGGCTTTGGCGTCCGCCGCCGTCATGTTCTCCAGATCATTCATCCAGCCGATCACCGGACGACGGTAAGGGTGCGCCTGAAAGGCGACGGCATGGGTCTGCTCGAACAGCAGCGACTGCGGATTATCTTCGGTGCGCAGCCGCCGCTCTTCCATCACCACCTTGATTTCCTGCGCGAATTCCTCCGGCGCGACGGTGAGATGCCGCATCCGGTCCGCTTCCAGCGCCATGACCTCGCTCAACCGTTCCTTGGGAACCTGCTGGAAATAGGCGGTGTAATCGCTGTTGGTAAAGGCGTTGTCGCGCCCGCCGACCGCCGCGACGCGCCGACTGAACTCGCCCGCGCCGACCTTCGGCGTCCCCTTGAACATCATGTGCTCCAAAAGATGCGCCACGCCGGACGCGCCATCGACTTCATCCACGCTACCGACGCGATACCAGACCATCTGCGCCGCCACTGGCGCGCGCGGGTCTTCACGCACCACCACCTTGAGGCCATTGGACAAGGTAGTGGTAAAAGTCGTCGCTTCGCTGGCGGCGAAGGCGTTGTGGACAAAGGCAACCCCAAGAACAAAACAGACCGGAAACCGGCGCAGGCAGTGCAAAAATTTCATGACAAAAGACCAAAAGCAGTTGGAAACCGGCGCAATCATACACGATGAAGCCTGACGCTGGTCAGGGAAACCTTGACGGACGTTCAGCGAACGGCATGCCATCAAGCAGATTCGCAGATTTCCGCATACAAATCATGCGCGTCCGCATCGACAATCCGCACCTGTAAAAAATCGCCGGGTTCGGCGGCGAAAAAGTCGTCTACGCACACCAGGCCATCGACTTCCGGCGCGTCACCCTTGCTGCGCGCCATGACGCCTTCTTCGTCGACGGCGTCGACCAGCACCGTCATTTCCGCGCCGATTTTGCGGGCGAGCTTTTCGGCGCTGATGTCGGTTTGCGCTTCCATCAGGCGGCGGCAGCGATCTTCGCGTTCGTCTTCCGGCGGCAGTCCCGGCAGGGCGTTGGCGGGCGCACCTTCTACCGGAGAATAGGCGAACGCGCCCACGCGGTCGAGTTGCGCGACTTGTAAAAAATCCAGCAATTCCTGAAATTCGACCTCTGTCTCGCCAGGAAATCCGGTGATGAAGGTGGAGCGCAGGGTAATCTCCGGGCAGGATTTGCGCCAGTCTTCGATGCGTTTCAGCATGTTTTCCGCCGCCGCCGGACGCCGCATGGCGGTGAGAATGCGATGGCTGGCGTGTTGGAAAGGGACATCCAGATAAGGCAGGATCTTGCTTTCCGCCATCAGTGGAATCAGATCATCGACTGCCGGGTAAGGATAGACATAATGCAATCGCACCCAGACGCCGAAACCGGAAAGCGTCGCGCAGAGTTCTTTCAGTCGGGTTTTGATCGGTCGCCCGCCCCAAAAGCCGGTGCGGTATTTCGCGTCCACGCCGTAGGCGCTGGTGTCCTGGGAAATCACCAGCAATTCTTTCACCCCCGCATTGACCAGCCGCTCCGCTTCTTCCAGCACCTCGCCCACCGGACGCGAAACCAGCGGGCCGCGTAGCTGCGGGATGACGCAGAAGGCGCAGGCGTGATTGCAGCCTTCGGAAATTTTCAGATAGGCAAAATGATCCGGCGTCAGGCGCACCCCTTGCGGCGGCACGAGATGTGCAAAAGGATCGTGCGGCGGCGGCAGATGGCGATGCACGGCGCGCATTACTTCTTCGGTCGCGTGCGGGCCGGTCACCGCCAGCACTTTTGGATGCGCCGTCCGCACCAGGCGCGCGCGCGCGCCCAGACAGCCCGTAACAATGACCTTGCCATTTTCCGCCAGCGCCTCGCCAATGGCTTCCAGCGATTCCGTCACCGCTGCGTCAATGAAGCCGCAGGTATTGACAATCACCAGATCGGCGGCGGCATAGCTCGGCGCAATCCGGTAGCCCTCCGCGCGCAGACAGGTGAGGGTAAGCTCCGCGTCGCTCGCAGCCTTGGGACAACCGAGCGAGACAAAACCGACCGACGGGCTGTCGCTCACAACGGGAACAGGCGGAAGGCCAGAATCGCCATAATGGTCGGCGGTGTTGCCGCAATCAGCAGACCTAGCGGCTTCACGACGCCATCCTTGAAATCCCCATGTAAAATGGACATGCCCGCCGGATTGGGCGCGTTGGCGATCACCGTCAACCCGCCGCCCGTTACTGCGCCGGACACCAGCGCGTATTTGAAATCATCCGTCAAATCGGGCACCAGCGTACCCAGATAGGTCAGCGCGGCATTGTCCGTCACCGCCGTCAGCGCCGTCGCGCCGTAATAGATGGAAGTCGCATTCATGTGCGCGAACAGGGGGCGCAACCACCACTCCTGCTGTCCGCCCAGCGTCACCAGCCCGCCGAGAAAGCAGCCCACCATCAGACCTTCGCGCAGGATTAGCCGGTCCTGAAAGTGGGGATAGGCGTGCGCCAGCGCCAGAAAGATCAGCAGTACACTAATAAAAATCCTTGCGTCATGGGCAAACAACACAATCAGGAACAACAGGAAAACATGCAGGGCAATCACCTTGCCGGGAACCGCCGCCTGTTCCTGTTGCGAAGAAAGCGCCACCTTGCCCAGTTCTTTTCTGAACAACACGGTTACGACAATCGCGTTAACAAACACCGCCAGGGCGCTTCTCCAGCCGATGGTCGACAACATGAACCAGCTATCCCAACCCCACTCGTGCGCCACCATCAACACCGGCGGCGCGGCAAAATTGGTCAGCGTGCCGCCAATGGAGACATTCACGAACAACACGCCGATGGTCGCGTACATCAGGCGGGAAGAGATTTTCTTGCTGTAGTAAAGTTCTCTCAGCATCAGCGCCGCCAGGGTCATGGCAGCCGGTTCGGTAATGAAGGAAGCCAGGAGCGGCACGATGGCCAAAATCGTGACATACACAGCCACCGGACGCGACAGGGGCAGGATTCTGGAAATCTGGCGCACGATGAGGGAAGAAAATTGCAGCACGGGTCTGCTGGCGGCCACCACCATAATGACGAATACAAACAGCGGCTCCGTGAAGTTACGATCATTCAGATACTCGATGGCCACCCTCGCGCTTTGGGACGAGAAACCGATGAACAGAATCAGTATCGCGGCCCAGAAGCTGAAGATGAATTCCGCTTCGGTAAACAAGTTCCAAAAACCCGCATGTTTCGGATATTTCCGCGCCAAACGCGCGAAAATTCCGGTGGAAAAAGTATGCAAAATGGCGGTGGCAAACAACAACGCGCCGACGGCCTGAATGAGTGTGGGGTTCATGATCGGAGTACGGGACGTGGAAAAAACAGGATGGTATCAGGGATTAAGCCCTTGCGGGCAGCAATGCGCGTCTGCGGCGCGGGGGTTTCCGGAGGGGAAATGTTCCGCCGATCGTTTCGTTTTCTCCGGCGCGCCGCGCCGCATTCTGCACTGTCTTCTGTCCTCCGCCCCCGTCTTCTGATCACCCCAGCGCCTGTTCCAGATCGGCGATCAGGTCGTCGATGTGTTCGATGCCGATGGAAAGCCGGATCATGTCCTCCGAGACGCCCGCTTTTTTCAGATCTTCGCCGGAAAGCTGGCGGTGGGTGGTGGAGGCCGGGTGGCAGGCAAGGCTCTTGCAATCGCCGATATTTACCAGCCGGGTAAAGAGTTTCAATGCGTCCTGAAAGGCAATGCCGCCCGCAATACCGCCTTTGACGCCAAAGGTGAGAATGCCGGAGGCGCGTCCCTGCAGGTATTTTCGCGCCAGCGGATAGCAGGGGTTATCGGGTAATCCGGCGTAATTCACCCAACTGACTTTGGCGTGTGTCTGCAAATAACGGGCGACCTTTTCGGTATTGTCGCAAATGCGCTCCATCCGCAGGGGCAGGGTTTCAATGCCTTGCAGAATCAAAAAGGCGTTAAAGGGACTGATCGCCGCGCCCATGTTCCGCAACGGCACGACGCGGGCGCGACCGATGTAGGCCGCCTCGCCCAGCGCCTCGGTATACACCACGCCGTGATAGGCGGGGTCGGGTTCGTTCAGGCAGCGGAATTTCTGCTTGTGTTCGCCCCAGGGAAACTTGCCGCTATCGACAATCAGTCCGCCCAGCGAATTGCCGTGTCCGCCCAGGTATTTGGTGAGCGAATGCGCCACAATATCCGCGCCATGCTCAATGGGACGGCAGAGAAAAGGCGAAGGCACGGTGTTATCCACCATCAGCGGCACATTGTGTCGATGCGCGATTTCCGAAAGTTTTTCAAAGTCGGTGATATTGCCCAGAGGATTGCCCACGGATTCACAGAACACGACTTTGGTTTTGGCGTCGATCAAGGCTTCCAATGCCGTCGGGTTTTCCGGGTCGGCAAAGCGCACTTCCACGCCATAGGCGGGCAGCGTATGGGAAAACAGCGTGTACGTGCCGCCGTACAGTGTGCTGGTGCTGATGATGTTGTCGCCCGACCGGGCGATGGTCTGAATTGCGGCGGTAATCGCCGCCATGCCGGAAGCAAAAGCCAGTCCGGCAATGCCGCCTTCCAGCGCCGCGACCCGCTTTTCCAGCACATCCTGGGTCGGATTCATGATACGGGTGTAGATGTTGCCGGGCACTTTCAGATCAAACAGATCCGCGCCGTGCCGGGAATCGTCGAAGGCGTAGGAGGTGGTCTGATAAATAGGCGTCGCTACGGCGCGGGTGGTGGGGTCGGGGCTGTAACCCGCGTGGACAGCCAGGGTTTCGAGTTTCATGGGTGTTTTTCCTTGTGGAGTGCAGGCAACGCAAAAAATCGCGCGACGGATGCGGTCACGCGGCGGGTTGACGCGCGCTTATTTCTTTTTGCCCAACCAGGCAATCAGGCTTTGCCATTGTTCGAGGTCACGTTTGTTGCGGGCGCGCGGCGGATCAAAAATGGTTTGTCCGGCGGCGGCGACATTGACGTAATTCTGCGTACTCCGCAGATAGGCGACGATAGGAATGTCAAAATGCCGCAAAAATTCTTCCAGCATGTTGGCGGCGCGGGTGCGCGGGTCGATCCGCATGGCGACAATGCCGATTTTCGCCAGACGCCCGCTCAAATCCTGACGCAGGGTGTTGAGAAAATCCTCGGTCGCCGCCATGTCGAAAATGGACGGCACAATGGGAATCAGCACCCGATCCACGGCGCGGAGGTAATCGTTCAGCTTGTAGCCCTGAAATCCGGCGGGCGCGTCCAGCACCGCCCAGTCCGATTCCTGCGGCAGACTGACGCTCATCTGGTTGCCGCCGAAATAACCGGTAATGGCGGGCAATTCCGGCGCGCGAAAGGCCAGCCAGCGCAGCGCGGACTGTTGACGGTCGAGATCACAAAGACTGACCTTTTGTTTCTGATTGGCGAAATAACCGGCGAGATTGGTCGCCAACGTGGTCTTGCCTGCGCCCCCTTTGGGATTTGCCACCATGACTGCACGCATAGAACGCTCCCTCTGATTTGAAAATAACGGGCAATTATAGTCAGGGTTCAGGTTCCGGATCAGGAAAAAATGACGTTTTTCACACGAACGCCCTTCCTTTTCCACCTCCCCTTGTATGCCCCCATCTCAATCTTCTGTCTTCTGAACAGCAAACCATTTCCGCGTTACGCTTTCCGGCGTCACCCGTTCGCCTGCCCGGGCGCAAGGCGTAAGCTGCGAAAGCCCATCCCGCGTCGTCCGCAAGAATCTATTCGTGCCGGAGCGCCTCGATGGGATCCAGACGGGCGGCTCGGCGGGCGGGCATGTAGCCGAACAGGACGCCGATGGCGGCGGAAAAGACGAAGGAAACCAGGTTGATGCCGGGGTCGAAATCGAAGGGAATTTGCGTGACGGCGGAAAGAATCAGGCAGGACACAAAGGCTAAAGCAATGCCAATGAGTCCGCCAAAAGCGGAAAGCGCCACGGCTTCAATGAGAAATTGCAGCAGCACCTCGTTTTCCATCGCGCCAATAGCCAGCCGAATGCCGATCTCGCGGGTGCGTTCAGTGACGGAAACCAGCATGATGTTCATGATGCCGATGCCGCCCACCAGCAAGCTTACCGCCGCCACCGCGCCCAGCAGCATGGTCATGGTGCCGATAGTGCCGGAAAGCGTTTCAGCAATCTGGCGCGTGTCCATGATGGTGAAATCGTCGTCTTCGCTTTCCGCCAGCTTTCTGCGTTCGCGCATCAGGCGGCGAATCTGCGCCATCACTTGCGTGGAATCCGCGTTATCGCGCATGGAAAGCATGATGAAATTGATGTCCTGCGGCTTGCCGATCAGCCGACGTTGCACCGCTTTCAGGGGCATGAACACCGTGTCGTCCTGATCCATGCCCATTGCGCCCTGGCCTTTGGCGACCAGCAGTCCCACTACCGGACAGGAAAAATTCTTGACGCGAATCTGCGCGCCCACCGGATTCTGATGCCCGAAAAGTTTGTTGCGCACCGTCTCGCCAATGATGCAGACCGCGCGCCCCGATTGTTGTTCCTCGGCGGAAAACAGACGCCCGGAGGCAAGTTGCCAGTTGCCGACCATGAGGTAATCATTGGTCGAGCCGGTCACGCTCGACGACCAGTTTTCATTACCGACCACCAGCGGCGCGCTGTGGCTGACCATAGGCGCGACCGCTCGCAAGGCCAATACCTGCATTTGCAGGGCATCGGCGTCGCTGACGCGGAACGCCGCCGAACCAAAGGCCGCCGCCCCCATGCGCTGACCGGGACGCAAAATGAGCAGATTGCTGCCCAGACTGGAAATCTGCTCGCCCATCATGCGGGTCGCGCCATTGCCCAGCGTCACCATCGTAATCACTGCCGCCACGCCAATGACAATGCCGAGAATGGTGAGAAAGGAACGCATCAGGTTGCGGCGGATTTCCCGCAGCGCGAGCAAAATGGCGTTCAGGAACATGGCCTAAGCTCCCCGTTCCGGCTGCGCGGCGTCGCTTTCGACTGCGCCATCGACAAAATGCACAATGCGTCGGGCATAGGCCGCCATGTCGGCTTCGTGCGTAACCATCAATATGGTAATCCCCCGTTCGCGGTTTAACGTCACCAGCAATTCCATGATTTCGTGACTGCGCGTACTGTCCAGATTGCCGGTGGGTTCGTCCGCCAGCAGCACCTGCGGATGGGTGACGATGGCGCGGGCAATGGCGACGCGCTGTTGTTGCCCGCCGGAGAGTTCCGCCGAGGTATGCGTTTCCCAGCCGGAAAGCCCGACGCGCGCCAGCGCCTGTCGCGCGGCGGCATGGCGTTGCGCGAGGGGCTCGCCGCGATACAGCAATGGCAGTTCCACATTTTCCTGCGCCGAAGTGCGCGAGAGCAGATTGAAGCCCTGAAAGACAAACCCCAGATAGTGCCGCCGCAACAGCGCCCGCTGGTTGCGGTCGAGCTGTTCGACATGCACGCCATGAAAGCGGTACGCGCCGGAGGTGGGCGCGTCCAGACACCCCAGGATATTCATCGCCGTGGATTTTCCGGAACCGGATGGCCCCATGATGGCGAGGAATTCGCCCGACGCAATCCGCAGATCAACGCCACAGAGCGCCTGAAACGCCGTCTGCCCCTGGCCATAGGTCTTGACCACCTTTCGGAATTCAATCAGCGCGTCATCCTTGCCCTTGCGGGCGGCATCCTGGCTCATGCCAACGCCTTTCGCCGCGTCGTTGCGCGAGGTGGGGATGCGGATGGCTGCGTCATTTTTTGATTTCCTGATATTCGGTGATGACCTCCACCCCTGCCGACAGTTCGCCGCCCAATGCTTCCGTATGGCTGCCGTTGCTGATGCCGACCTTCAGCGTTATCGGTTGTGGCGCATTGTTTTGCAGTATCCATACGGTCGGTTCCGCCCCACTCTGGTCGGCGGCCTGGGGACGCGCGCGGCGCGGCGGCGCGGGCATCAGGCGGGCGATGAAATTTCGGGTGTCCGGCGCGCTCTCGACGGGTGGCGCGAAACGCAAGGCGGCATTAGGGATCCGCAGCGCCTTTTCGCGCCGCGCGGTAATGATTTCCGTCGCCGCCGTCATGCCGGGGCGCAGCGCCAGATCGTCGTTGGCGACCTTCAATACCGTGGTGTAGGTGACGACGTTATCGGTGGTGGTCGCGCCCAGATCGACGCGCTCGACCGTAGCGGGAAACTTGCGACTGCCCCAGGCCGCCACCGTAAACGTGGCGTCTGTGCCTTCCCTGACCTGGCTGACATCGGCTTCATCGACATTGACGTGCAATTCCATCTGGGTCAAATCTTCGGCAATGACGAACAGCACGGGGATGGTCATGGCCGCCACCACGGTCTGCCCCGGCTCCACCTCGCGCGCCAGCACCACGCCATCGACCGGAGCGCGGATGGCAGCCTTGTGAATATTGGTTTGATCAGTCATCAGGGCGGCGCGCGCCTGCGAGACTTCGGCGCGGGCGCTGGCAAGATTGGCGCGAGCGCGTTTCACAGCGGCTTCCGCGCCTTCGAGTTCCAGCAGGGACGGCGCTTTGCCGCCGGAAAGCTCCGCCACTTTCCGCATCCTTGCGAAGGTGGCGCTGTTTTCCGCCAAGGTCGCTTCGGCCTGCGCCACATTCGCTTCCGCCGCCGTGACCGCTGCCTGCGAACGCGCCACGGCGTCTTTCAGCTTGGAAATGTCCAGATGGGCGAGCAATTGTCCTTTGGTTACACGGTCGTTTTCCCGCGCCAGCACGGATTCCAGCGTACCGGAGAGTTCGCTGCCGACATGCACCGTGCGCGTCGGCTGCAACGCGCCGCTGGCGGAAACGGCGACCACCAGCGGCCCTTCGCTGATCGCTTCCGTAAGATAACGCAGCTTTGGCGCGGACGACGCGAAAAAGACAAAGACCGATAGCGCGATGACAAGCGCCAGCGCCGCCAGCGCCGGAATGCGCCAGCGGCGCCACAGGGAAGCGGGTTTGCCATGTTTGGAAAGCAGGTTTTCCAGAGAGGATGCGTTCATGAGGATTCCGCAGAAAGGGAAGAAGGAGAAGCGGCGGCGGGCGCTTCATAGGTCCAGCCGCCGCCCAGCGCCTTGTACAGCGTGATCAGCGCCAGCAACGTATCGCTTTCCGCGTTGATCCGGTTTTCTTCGGCAGCCAGCAGACTGCGCTGGCTTTCCAGTACGCTCTGAAAATCGCTCATTCCGGCCTGATACATCTGTCCGGAAAGCGTTGCCGCGTTCTTCGCCGCGTCCAGCGCGCTGGCGTACAGCGCCAGCCGCGCCTGTCCGGCGGCATGGGCGGCGAGCGCGTTTTCCACCTCCGCCAGGGCGGCGAGGAGACTTTGTTCGTAACGAATCAGGACTTCTTCCTGCACGGCGTCCTGTATGGCGATGCGGTTTTTCAGACGCCCGCCGTCAAAAAGATTCGCCGTCAACGCCGCCATCAGCGCGCGCACAATGCTTTCGTGATTGCCCAGCGCCGCGCTGGAAAGCGCCTGCCAGCCAAAGCTGCCGCTCAAGGTCAGCTGGGGAAACCGCTCCGCGCCCTGCGCGTAAGCCCGTTCGCTTTCCGCTCGCAGACTGGCCTCTGCCGCCCGCACGTCCGGACGCCGCGCCAACGTGTCGACAGGAATGCCGATGGCGATTTTTTCCGGCGGCTGCGGCAAGGGACGCGGCGTGGACAGCGTACTCTCCAGAGAACCCGGCGTAAGTCCCAGCAAAACATCCAGTCGATGCAGGGCGTTGATGCGTTCGTTGACCAGAAACGGCAGGTTGGCCTCGGTTTGCGCCAGCAGGATACGGGCGTTTTCCACGTCCAGATCACTCACCAGTCCGGCGGCGGCGCGCCAGCGGACAAGTTCCAGCAATTCCGTCTGGCTTTGCGCGTTTTGTTCCGCGATGGCGTAACGCGCCTGCAAGGCGCGATAAGTCACATATTCGCGCGCGATTTCCGCCGCCAACGTGACTTCGGCGAACGCCAGATCGGCCTCTGCCACCGCCAGATCCGCGTCAGACGCCGCTACCGTATGGCGCACACGCCCGAAAATATCCACTTCCCAACTGGCGTCAAACCCGACCTGATAGTGCGTGTCGTTATCGCTCGATCCCGGCGAGCGACTGGCGCGCGCGTCCGCCGAAAGCGTCGGCCAGTAGTCCGCCCGCGCCAGATTGCGCCGCGCCCGCGCCTGTCGCAGACGCGCCGCCGCCAGTCGCCGGTCGGGCGCGTTTTCCAGCGCGCGTTGCATCAGATCATCCAGTTCCTGATCGCCAAACGCCATCCACCAGCTTGCCGGAGTTTGCGTTTCCTCGCCTGCCACCGCCAGCTTGTCGGCCTGCTCGCGCTGTCGCCACGCTTCCGGCGTCATAATGCCGGAAACCCGTAACGCCGGATCCGGCATCGACGCCAGCGGCGCACAGGCGGCGAGCGCCAGCAGGCCAAGCGCGCAGGACGCGCGCAGAAGCGGAAAATGCGTCGACAAGGAAGAGAAAGAAGCCATGCGTCTTGAGCCGGACAGGAACAGATGAAATGACGTGCAGTTTAACAAAGTCATGTCTACGACGTATGGCGTGTTTTGTCAGATTTTGTCAGAAGCTGTTTAAAGTTTTCTCAAGACCAGAACCAGCCAGGCGAAAGCGCGTTCTACACGCCAGCGCCGGGCAGCGCGGCGAAGCCCGTTACGCCGGACGACTTCCACCGTAGCGCCCGGCTATCTCCCTGACAGCCCGGGCAAACGGTTCCTCCCGTGCAGCCGCCCTTGGGCCAACGAACCATCCAATTCCAGGGAGCAAGAAATTAGCGACAGGCCTTCAGGCCTATCGGCCTAACGTGTTTTGGAAGGGATTTCTCTCCCCTCCCAAAACGGTCGCCTGAAACCCCGCCCTTTAGGGCGGGGTAGGCTCCCACCACCCTAAAGGGCGCGGGGTTTCAACCGGAGTTGGTTTTACGATGAATGGCGTTCCGGTCGATGGCGTAAACCAGGGATCGCCCCCTGCCCTTAGAACCTGTTCACGATTTTTCCAAATAGTGTAAGCTATGCGTATGCGTAAGAAAACATACCCTAGTGACATAAGTCGGGAGAGGTTCGAGCAGATACTTCCGATTCTTGAACAAG
>JAIRZG010000131.1 GCA_031267345.1 Zoogloeaceae bacterium | reverse complement strand
CGGTCGGCGTCCTGGCCCTTTTCCTGCAGTTGTTGATAGCGGCGTTCGGCGCGTATCGGGGCGCTGGCGGTAAGAAAAATTTTCAGGGGCGCGGCGGGGAACACCACGGAGGCCATGTCGCGCCCATCGCCGACCAGGCCGGGGGCGCGGTGAAAGGCGCGTTGGCGGAACAACAGCGCGGCGCGCACGGCGGGAAGCGCGGCGACCCGGGAGGCGGCGACGGAAATGGCCTCGCTGCGCAGGGCGTCGCTAACTTCCCTGCCGTTCAGCAATACGCGCCCGACCTGAAAGACGACATCCAGCGCGGCGGCCAGCGCGGCGACGCCCGCCTCATCCACCCAATCCACGCCCGCCTCCTGCGCCGCCAGCGCGGTGAGGCGGTAGAGCGCGCCGGAATCCAGATAATGAAAGCCCAGCGCCGCCGCGACACGGACGGATACCGTGCCCTTGCCGGAAGCCGTGGGGCCGTCGATGGCGATCACCGGCGCGGGACGGACAATTTTTTGAAAGTTCGCAAAATAATCAGGAAAAGTCTTGGCGACGCATTCCGGATTGTGGATGCGAAGCGGCGCGGCAAACGACGCCAGCGCCAGGCACATCGCCATGCGGTGATCGTCGTAGGTGTCGATCATCGCCGCGTGCAGGGGATGTTCCGCGTCGGGCGGCGTAACGCAGAGGTAATCCACGCCCGCTTCCACCCGCGCGCCCAGTTTGCTGAGTTCTTTCGTCATGGCGGCGATGCGGTCGGTCTCCTTGACCCGCCAACTGGCGATGTTCGTAAGCCGCGTCCGACCGCTGGCGAACAGGGCGAGCGCCGCCAGCGTCATGGCGGCGTCAGGAATGTGGTTACAATCCAGCGTAATGCCGCGCAGTCCGTCAGATGGCGCGCGCGCGCTGATCCAGCGCTCGCCCGTTTCGATCACCGCGCCCATTTCCGCCAGCGCCTCGGCAAAACGCACGTCGCCCTGAATGGAATTTCGCCCGACGCCTTCCACGCGCACGACATCATTGCCTGTCGCGCCGATTGCGCCCAGCGCGAGAAAATAGGAGGCGGAAGAGGCGTCGCCTTCCACATGAAACGCGCCAGGCGAAACGTAGCGCGCCGCCGTCGGCAGGGTAAAAGACCGCCAACCCTGACGCTCAACCTGTACGCCGAAACGCGCCATGAGCGCCAGGGTGATTTCAACGTAAGGCCTGGAAATCAACGCGCCTGTCACTTCCACCGTCGTTTCCACGCCGGTAAGCGGCAAAGCCAGCAACAGGCCGGTCAGGAACTGGCTGGAAACATCACCGCGCACCTTTACCACCTTGCCGCCCGGTCTTCTGTCCTCTGCCCGCTGCCCCCGGATCGAGAGCGGCGGATAACCCGCCTTCCCCGAATACCCGATTTCCGCGCCCAACTGCCGCAGCGCATCCACCAGATCGCCAATGGGACGCTCGTGCATACGCGGTACGCCCGCAAGCGCGTAGTCGCCGCCCGCCAGCGCCAGAACCGCTGTCAACGAACGAAAAGCCGTTCCGGCATTACCCAGAAACAATTCCGCCCGCCGCACGGGAAAATGCCCCGCGCAGCCGTGGACGCGCCACTTGCCCGCGCCCAGGTCGTCAATCGCCACACCCAGGGTTCGCAAGGCTTCCAGCATCCGCGCCGTGTCATCAGAGACCAGCAGATTTTCTATTTCGGTCACGCCATCGGCGAGCGCCGCCAGCAACAGCGCCCGATTGGAAATACTCTTGGAACCCGGCAGACAAATGCTGCCGCTGGCGGAAATCATTTGCGGGAGATCGAGAAAGGTCATGGCGTTCCGGTTTTCAGGGTGTAGCGCGGCGCGATATTTCTTTTTGGATTTTATTGCGTTATACGCAATTTAATTACAGGAATGACCGTTGCGTTGCCAATGGCATTGATGACTATCGCTGTCCGCGTGTGAGGGATAATTTGTAAATAAAATATAACACAATCCCTCGACTTGCTTAAGAACCTGTTTTAAAAATTAGAAAGGCATTTGAGGAGCAGGCGGATCATGGCGAGTTGGATCATGGTCTCGGAGTGCTGAGGGATGCTCTCATAGTCGCGATTGAGGCGACGGGAAAGAGCTAACCACGCGAAGGTTCTTTCAACGATCCATCGTTTTGGCAAGACGACGAACTTTCCCACATCACTTCGTTTGACGATCTCCATCGTTGCGGCAAACATGTCCGCTGGTCCAGTCGATCAATTTGCCGGTATAGCCGCCATCGGCAAAGACTTTCTGAAGGTTTGGCATCCAACGAAACAACCGGATCAGTACAGCGCGAGCGCCAATACGATCCTGAATACCGGCTGAATGAACGACTACAGTGAGGATGAAGCCTATCGCATCTACTGCGATGCGCTGCTTGCGTCCTTTGGTTTTCTTGCCCGCATCGTAACCGCGCTGCCCCCTTTTCCGGCACTCTTGATGGAACGTGAGTCAATAATGGCTACCGCGGGTTCCCGGTTCTTTCCCACCTTCTGCCGAGCCGCTTCGCGCAAGGCTTTCATGGCATTGATCCAACGTCCATCCCGTCGCCAACGTCGGAAGCATCCATAGACGGTTTGCCAAGGGGGAAAATCCTTCGGGCAACATGCGCCACTGGCGCCCTGTCCTCACCACGTACAACATGCCATTAAAACGACCGCATGAAAGTCCTGCTTCGGCGGACGCCCTCGCCGACGTACCGTCGGCAAGGGCTTGACCAGATGCGGAGCTAAAAGCTCCCACTCTGCTTCCGTCAGATCACTTGGGTACACCCTCTTCTCCAGAGCATCTGTAATGACCTGCTACAGCATTTCTCGTGCCAATTTTTAAAACAGGCGCTTAGACTTTGACGGCTTTTTCCAGCAGGCGGGTGATGCGCCAGGTTTTGCTGCGCGAGAGCGGACGGGTTTCTTCGATTTCCACCTTGTCGCCTTCGCCCATTTCGTTGTTTTCGTCGTGGGCGTGGTATTTTTTGGACTTGGTGATGATCTTGCCGTAAATCGGGTGCTTGACCCGACGCTCAACCAGCACGGTCACGGTCTTGTCCATCTTGTCGCTGACCACGCGACCGATCAGGGTGCGCTTGCTGCTTGTGGTTTCTGTGTTTTCATTCATTGTTGCGCCGCCTTTTCACGAATGAGGGTACGCACCCGCGCGATGTCGCGGCGCACCTTGCCAATCTGGCTGGTATTGGAAAGTTGCTGCGTGGCGTGTTGCATCCGCAGGCCAAACTGCGCCTTCAGGAGTTCCAGAAGCTCGCCCTGCAATTCATCCTTGCTCTTGTTTCTCAATTCAACTGTTTTCATGTTTTACACCACATGCCGTGTCACAAACGTGGTCGCCAGCGGCAACTTGGCGGCCGCCAGAGTGAACGCCTCACGCGCCAGCGCCTCGCTCACGCCATCCATTTCATAGAGCACCTTGCCGGGCTGGATTTCCGCCACCCAATATTCAGGATTCCCCTTGCCGTTGCCCATGCGGACTTCGGGGGGTTTTTTGGAAACGGGTTTGTCCGGAAAAATGCGAATCCAGATGCGGCCACCGCGCTTGATATGCCGCGTCATGGCGCGACGCGCGGCCTCAATCTGACGCGCTGTCAAACGGCCACGCTCCGTGGCCTTCAAACCCCATTCTCCGAAGGAAACTTTTGCGCCGCGCGTGGCAAGTCCCACGTTGCGGCCCTTTTGTTCCTTGCGATATTTACGACGATTGGGTTGCAGCATTTCAAGCACCTGCCTTTCTTACACGCTTGCCGGGCGTTCTGGTTTCGCCGGGTTTTTTATCCATATGCGGGGCGCGCGGTTTGTCGCCTTCCGGCGCCTGTTCGCCGCGCGGACGGCGCGGACGGCGCGCGTCCGGTACGCCGATCGGCGCTTCTGCTTCGGACTGTTCGCCGCGCGCCTGCATTTCGCCCTTGTACACCCACACCTTGATGCCGATGGCGCCATAGGTGGTCTCGGCGGTGGAGGTGCCGTAGTCGATGTCGGCGCGCAGGGTGTGCAGCGGCACACGGCCTTCGCGATACCACTCGGTGCGGGCGATTTCCGCGCCGTTCAGACGACCGGAACTCATGATTTTGATGCCCTGCGCGCCCAGACGCATGGCGTTTTGCATCGCCCGCTTCATGGCGCGACGGAACATGATGCGCTTTTCCAGTTGTTGCGCGATGGAATCGGCGATCAGTTGCGCGTGGGTTTCCGGCTTGCGGATTTCCTCGATGGAAACATGCACCGGTACGCCCATGATGCGCTTCAGATCATTTTTCAGCACGTCGATATCGCCGCCTTTTCTACCGATCACCACACCCGGACGGGCGGAAAACACGGTGATGCGCGCGTTCTTGGCCGGACGCTCGATCAAGACGCGACCAATGGAAGCGTGTTTCAGTTTTTTGTTCAGGTATTCACGAACCATCACGTCTTGGGCGAGCATAGCGGGGAAATCCTTGCTGTTGGCGAACCAACGGGAATCCCAGTCGCGCGTGACGCAAAGGCGGAAGCCTGTCGGATGAATTTTCTGTCCCATGCCAGCTCCTTAGTTTCCGACAGTCACATAAATATGGCAGGTCGGCTTGGATATCCGGTTGCCACGACCCTTGGCGCGCGCGGTAAACCGCTTCAGCACCGTGCCTTTTTCCACATAAATGGTCCTGACCTTCAGTTCGTCAATGTCAGCGCCATCATTGTGCTCGGCGTTCGCCACGGCGGATTCCAGCACCTTTTTGAGGATGCCCGCGCCTTTTTGCGGCGAGAAGGCCAGAATGTTCAGGGCGCTGCCTATCGGCTTGCCGCGCACCAGATCGGCAATCAAGCGGCCTTTCTGGGCAGAGAGGCGCACACCGCGCAGGGTTGCTATCGTTTCCATGCAGCCTCCTTATTTCTTCGCTTTTTTGCCGCCCGTATGCCCTTTGAAGGTACGGGTCAGGGAAAATTCGCCCAGCTTGTGGCCGACCATGTTTTCCGTCACATAGACGGGAATGTGCTGCTTGCCGTTATGCACGGCAACGGTCAGGCCGACAAAATCCGGCAGAATGGTGGAGCGGCGCGACCAGGTCTTGATCGGTCGCTTGTCCTTGCCGCTACGCGCGGCATCGACTTTTTTCAGCAGGTGGGCATCGACAAACGGGCCCTTTTTAACGGAACGTCCCATATTCTCTTACCCCTTAACGCTTGTGACGACGTTGCACGATCATGTTGTTCGTGCGTTTGTTGTTGCGGGTGCGGTAGCCCTTGGTCGGCTGCCCCCAGGGATTGACCGGCACACGGCCTTCGCCAGTCTTGCCTTCGCCGCCGCCGTGCGGGTGGTCAACCGGATTCATCACCACGCCGCGCACCGTCGGACGGATACCGCGCCAGCGGTTCGCGCCCGCCTTGCCGATTTTCCGCAGACTGTTTTCTTCGTTGCCGACTTCGCCAATGGTGGCGCGGCATTCAATATGCACACGGCGAATTTCGCCGGAGCGCAATCTGAGTTGGGCATAGACGCCCTCCCGCGCCAGAAGCTGCACGGAAGAGCCGGCGGCGCGCGCCATCTGCGCACCCTTGCCCGGCAGCATTTCCACGCAGTGCAGGGTCGCGCCCACGGGAATGTTGCGAATCGGCAAGGCGTTGCCCGGCTTGATCGGCGCTTCCGCGCCGCTGACGATCTGCTGTCCGGCTTCCATGCCCCTGGCGGCGATGATGTAACGACGCTCGCCATCGGCATAGCAGAGAAGCGCAATGTGCGCGGAACGGTTGGGATCGTATTCAATGCGCTCGATTTTGGCGGGGATGCCATCCTTGTCGCGCTTGAAGTCAATCACGCGGTAATGCTGCTTGTGACCGCCACCCTGATGACGCACGGTGATGCGCCCGTTGTTGTTGCGTCCCGCCTTGACGGACTGTTTTTCCACCAGCGCGGCAAAGGGCTTGCCCTTGTGCAGATGCTCATGGACAACCTTGACAACGCCGCGACGACCGGGCGAAGTTGGCTTGACTTTGACGAGGGCCATTTAAACGTTCCCCCCTTCCACAAAATTGATTTCCTGACCGGCTTTCAGCGAGACAAACGCTTTCTTCCAGCCTTTTCTCACTCCCTTGGCCTGACGGAAACGCTTGACCTTGCCCTTGACGTTCAGGACTTGTACGGCTTCCACCTCGACCTTGAACAACAGTTCAACCGCGGCCTTGATTTCCGGTTTTGCCGCATCGGCGGCAACGCGGAATATGACCTGATTGCGCTTGTCGGCGACCCAGGTGGCTTTTTCGGAGACCTGTGGCGCGAGCAGCACCTGCATCAGACGTTCCTGGTTCATGCCCACATCTCCTCAAATTTGGCGATGGCGTTTTTTGTCGCCAGCACACGCGGGAAACGCACCAGGGACACCGGATCGGCTTCCTGCGCTTCCAGCACCAGCACCTCCGGCAAATTGCGCGAGGAAAGGTACAGGTTTTCGTTTTCGACCAGTTGATGTTGTCCCGTGACCACCAGCAGACGCTCCGAAAGCCCCATGCCTTTCAACGCCTGGATGAACAGCTTGGTCTTGGGCGCTTCAAAAGCGAGCGAGTCGACCACCACCAGACGCTCCTGGCGCACCAGTTCGGAAAGAATGGACGCCACGCCGGCACGGAACATTTTCTTGTTCACTTTCTGGGTGAAATTTTCCGTCGGGGAATTCGGGAAAGCGCGACCGCCACCACGCCAGATGGGGCCGGAGGAAGCGCCTGCACGGGCGCGACCGGTGCCTTTTTGCTTCCACGGCTTGTGGGTGGTGTGCTTGACTTCAGCGCGGGTTTTTTGCTGACGGTTACCGGCGCGGGCATTGGCCTGATAGGCGACAATGACCTGATGCACCAGCGCCTCGTTGTAATCGCGCCCGAACAATGTATCGGAGACCTGCAACGGATCAGCGGCCTGACCTTGTTGATTGATGACTTTCAGTTCCATGTCGGCTCCTTAAACTTTCACGGCGGGACGCACGATAACGTCGCTGCCTTTGGAACCGGGAACCGCGCCCTTGACCAGCAGAAGCTGGCGTTCGGCATCGACGCGCACCACGGTCAGGCTTTGCTGCGTCGCGGTCGCCGCGCCCATGTGACCAGCCATGCGCTTGCCCGGAAACACCCGACCCGGATCCTGCGCCATGCCGATGGAGCCAGGCGCGTTGTGGGAGACGGAATTGCCATGCGAAGCGCGATTGGATCTGAAATTATGGCGTTTGATGCCGCCCTGAAAGCCCTTGCCGATGGAAACACCGGCAACATCGACTTTCTGGCCTTCAGCGAAAATGGTGACCGCCACAACGTCGCCCGGCTTGAAGCTGACAAGCTGATCGGGTTCAACGCGGAATTCCTTCAGGACATGCCCGGCTTCCACACCCGCCTTGGCTACATGTCCGGCAAGGGGCTTGATGACGCGAGAGGCGCGGCGCGCGCCGAAGGCCACCTGCACGGCTGCATAGCCGTCGGTTTCCGGCGTTTTGACTTGGGTCACGCGATTGTTGGACACATCCAGCACCGTGACGGGAATGGACGCGCCATCCTCGGCAAAGATGCGAGTCATGCCCACCTTGCGACCAACAAGGCCTAGACTCATGTTTATTCTCCTCATCGTCCGCTACGATTGGCGGGCAGATGGACAAACGAAACGGGTAGCGTGAAGACGCCACCCCCGAAAAGCTGCACATTATAACCGCAGCTTTTCAAAAAGCGCAACAACAAAACACAGTTCCGGCAAATCGCCCGTCGGTGCGTTACAACAAATAATTCAGCCAGCGTCCCAGACGCGCACCGGCGGCGCGCAGACGCAGGTCGGCGTGGTGTTGGGCGCGGCGGTGAAAGTTGGCGTCAAGGGTCGCGTCGCGGCGAGGCGGGTAAACCTCGCGGGCAATCAGGGTGCGGCTTTCGTCATACCAGCGGCGGATGTCGCCAACGGCTTCTGCGGAAGAAGGCGACGGCAGACGGCGCAGGAAGTCCGCCCGACTTTTCAGCGCCGCGCCGCGCTGACCGGAGGGGCCGGGCAGATCATCCCAATAACCATGCAGGGTTTGCGGCTTTTTGCGCTTTGCGGCGGGAACGCGGACATAAAACTGGTTGCCGCCCCGATCATTTCTGCCGCCGGTATGCAGGGGTTGATGAATGTCGCCGACCAGATGCAACAGCCAGGGCAGGGCGTAGATTTTTTCGGCGCGCGCGCCGTGCGCAAGATCATGCGCGAACCGCGCCAGACGGCTGTCGATTTCGCCGCCGCCCGGATCGCGATAATGCCAGTCGCCATGCCGTTGCATGTCGGGAAAACAGGGGAGCCGGGGCGTGGGGGCGTCCCTGCCGCCATAAAACCGGCGGTCGCCGCGAATTTCATCCGCCCAAATGCTGGCTTCCAGAAAGATGCCGTAATCGGGGTCGTTTTCCTGCTGGCGTTTTCGCCAACGCGGGTAATCGGGATGCTGACGCAGCAACGCCACCGCCTGCCGCCGCGTCGTCGGCGTCATGACTTCCCAGGCAAGCGCGGCGATCTGGCGATGACCTGCCGCGTTCCAGGCGTGACTGGCGGACGGCAGGACAAGCAGGATCACGAGAACAGCAGGACATATCGCGTGGAACCGCCGCGCATTTGTCATTACCTTGCCATCCTTGTGGAAACGGGAATGCCGAACATTCAGGCTTGAAAACCACGAAAGGAAGCAAAACCCGTCACCGGTTCGCGTTCGGAAATGAGCGTGTTTTCCGGCGCGTTCGGGTCAGCGTAGCCCAGCGCCACGCCGCAGACGAGGAGTTCGTCGTCGGGGACGTCCAGATGTTTGCGAATGGTGTTGTGGTAGTCGGCGAAGGCGTTTTGCACACAGGTATCCAGTCCGCGCGCGCGCGCGGCGGTAACGAGGTTGCCAAGGAACATGCCGTAATCCAGAAACATGCCGCGTCCGAGTTGGCGGTGCATGGTAAAAATCAGGCCGACGGGCGCGTCAAAAAACAGGTAGTTGCGCGCGGTCTGTGTGTGCATTTTTTCCTTGTCCCCCTTGGGAATGCCGATGAGGCGGTAGAGTTCGAGGCCGACCTTGCGACGGCGGCTGAGCCAAGGTTCGCCCCATTCCTGCGGATAATAATCGAATTCGCGCCCTTCCTTCCTGCCCTGATTGTATTGCTCGACGATAACCTGAGAAAGTTTCTGCCGTTCTTCGCCCGCCAGGGCGTAAACCTTCCACGGCTGCACATTGGTGCCGGAAGGGGCGCGGGCGGCGAGTTCGAGGATTTCGGCGACGAGCGGTTGCGGTATTGGCGTGGGCAGGTAGCGGCGCATGGAATGACGCGAGCGCAGGACGGCATCGACGGCTTCGATTTGGGCGGGGATAGTATTCATGAGGCGACTTCCTTTCTGCTTTTGGATGGGGAGACAAAATTTTGCAAGGCTGCGACCAGCGCCGCGCATTCTTCCGGCGTGCCGATGCTGATGCGTAAGTATTTGCTGATGCGCGGCTGGCGGAAATGACGCACGATGATGCGCTGCTCGCGCAAGGCTTGCGCCAGCGTGGCGGCGGCGTGCTCGGGATGACGGACGAAAATGAAATTCGCGGCGGAAGGGATGACGACAAATCCCAGCGCGGCGAGTTGGCGGGTGAGGGCTGCGCGGCTTTGCATGATGGCGGCGCGGGTGCGCTCGAAGTGCGCGTTATCCGCCAGCGCGGCGATGGCGCCCGCCTGCGCCAGACGGTCAAGCGGATAGGAGTTGAAGCTGTTTTTGACCCGCTCGAGTCCGGCTATCAATTCCGGCTGACCGATGGCGAAGGCGACGCGCAATCCGGCGAGCGCGCGCGATTTGGAAAAAGTCTGTACCACCACTAGATTCGGATATTCGCGCGCCAACGCCAGGGCGCTTTCCGCGCCGAAATCGACATAGGCTTCATCAATGACCACTACGCGCTCTGGATGGGCGCGCAGCAAGGCGCGGATGGCGTCGGGCGCAAGGGCGCGTCCGGTGGGCGCGTTGGGATTGGGAAAAATGACGCCGCCAATTTGCGCCGAATCGCGTTCGAGATAATCCTCGATGCGAATGGAAAAATCGTCCGCCAGCGGCACACACTCGAAGTCGATGTCATAGAGCTTGCAGTAAATCGGATAAAAGCTGTACGTGATGTCGGGAAACAGCAGGGGCTGCTCGTGTTTGAGGAGCGCATAAAAAACATGCGCCAGCACTTCGTCGGAGCCGTTGCCGGGAAACACCTGTTCGCGCGTGATGCCGAACTGCCGATAATAATGGGCGATGGCGGCTTTCAGCGCCTCGCCTTCCGGGTCGGGATAGCGGCGCAAGCGCTCCCCGTCTGCGCCCAGTTCGCCCTGAATGGCGGCGACGACGCCGGGCGCGGGCGGATAAGGGTTTTCGTTGGTGTTGAGCTTGATCAGCCGATCAAGTTTGGGCTGCTCGCCCGGCGTATAGGGAACAAGGTCTCGAACAATACGACTCCAGTATGCACTCATGACATTCCGTGGCGGACGTGAAAGGACAAAATGGTATCACGCGCCCGGCGTCCAATCCTTTCCTTGCCGGGCCGAAGCATGAGATTCCGTTAAAAACCTGTTTAGATGTTTAGGACTTATCCGTAAATAATATTCATTTTCCCCTTCACCTTTCGGAAAGCGATAATGGCTGAGGCAATCATCACCAAGGCCATGTAGCTTCGATGCGTTTTTTCGTAG
>JAIRZG010000127.1 GCA_031267345.1 Zoogloeaceae bacterium | reverse complement strand
GACGATCTGACGGCGGCGATTCATGACGCGGAGATGCTCATCGTCGCCACGCCGATTGCCGGTTTGCGTCCTACCTTGCGGCGACTGGCGGAATTGCAGGCGCATCTTCCCCTGCTTTGGGTCTGCAAAGGCTTTGAGGTGGGCGCGGGCAAGTTGCCGCATGAAGTCTTTGCCGAAGAATTGCCGCATCTGGCGGGCGGCGCGCTCTCCGGCCCCAGTTTCGCGCAGGAAGTGGCGGCGGGATTGCCCGCCGCGCTGGCGCTGGCTTCCACGGATGGCGATTTTGCCCGCGATACGGCGATCAAGCTGCATGGTGGACAATTACGGATTTACGCCAGCGACGACCTGATCGGCGTGGAAGTCGGCGGCGCGCTGAAGAATGTGCTCGCCATTGCCACTGGCGTTTGCGATGGCCTGAAACTCGGCTTGAACGCCCGTGCCGCGCTGATGACGCGCGGTTTGGCCGAAATCGCCCGTCTGGGTGTGGCGCTGGGTGCGAAAAGGGATACCTTTTTGGGACTGGCGGGCATGGGCGATTTGATTCTCACCTGTACCGGCGACCTTTCCCGCAACCGGCGCATCGGTCATGATCTTGCCGCTGGATTGCCGTTGCAACAGGCGCTGGCCGATCTCGGGCATGTCGCGGAGGGTGTGCCTGCGGCGTGGGAAGCGCAACGCATCGCCGCGCGTCTGGGTATCGAAATGCCCATCACCACCGTCGTCACCGAAGTGCTCGACGGGCGGGTCAGCGTGCGCGAAGGCGTCACCCAACTCCTCGCCCGCGATCCGGGATCAGAGGACAGATGAGGATCAGAGGCCAGGTATCCGGTATCAGAACAAGTTATCGGCGCGCTCGCGCCGCAATGGGAGAAACCATCCCGCGTGAATTGTGTCTTCCCCTGGAGAGGAAGGTCGCCCTTTCTCTCCCTTCCCTTCAAGGGGATAGCCGGGGTGGGGATGGGGTAAAGCGCGGGTTCCGAATGAATGGACATCACCATGAAAATTCAAGTGAATCAGGCCAAAGCGGTTGATACGGCAAGCGCGGAGAAAGAACCCCATCCCCGCCCTAACCTCCCCTTGAAAGGGAGAGGACGCAGCGTTGTTTATACGCTGAGCCTTATCTCCCGTATCGGTTTTACGGATACCTGACCTCTGAACCATGAACCTCCTGCGCACTCTGGTTACGGTTAGCGGCATGACGTTGTTATCCCGTGTGCTGGGGTTTGCGCGCGATTTCGTCATTGCCCGTTCGTTTGGCGCGGGCAGTTTGACCGATGCTTTTTTTGTCGCGTTCAAACTGCCCAACCTGTTGCGGCGGTTGTTTGCCGAAGGCGCGTTTTCGCAGGCGTTTGTGCCGATTCTGGGGGAATACAAAAATCTTCAGGGGGTGGAACGCACGCGCGCGCTGCTCAACAACACCGCCACACTGCTTTCCCTGGCGCTTTTTGGCGTCGCCGCATTGGGGGTGCTGGCTGCGCCCGCGCTGGTGTGGATTTCCGCGCCGGGGTTTGCCGCCGAAGGCGACAAGTTCGCGCTGACGGTCACGCTTACCCGCATCACCTTTCCTTACATTTTTTTCATGTCCTTGACGGCGATGGCGGCGGGTATCCTCAATACTTGGAGTCGCTTCGCCATCCCCGCCTTTACGCCGGTGCTGCTCAACCTGAGTTTTATCGGCATGGCGCTTTTTGCCGCGCCGTATTTTGACCCGCCCGTGCTGGCGCTGGCCTGGGCAGTGTTTATCGGCGGGGCGCTGCAACTGGCGCTGCAAATTCCGGCCTTGCTCAAAATCGGCATGTTGCCGCGCATTTCCTTCAATCCTGTCCGCGCCTGGAAAGACGCAGGGGTGCGGCGCATTGTCAAACTGATGGCTCCGGCGGTGCTGGGGGTTTCCGTTTCGCAGGTCAGTCTGTTGATCAATACCCTGTTTGCGTCCTTTCTGGCAGCGGGCAGCGTTTCCTGGCTGTATTACGCTGACCGCCTGATGGAATTTCCCGCCGGTCTTCTGGGTGTCGCCCTGGGTTCCATTTTGCTGCCTTCGCTTGCCCGATGCCACGCCAACGCGGATAACCGCGAATACGCCGCCCTGCTCGACTGGGGATTGCGCCTGACCCTGCTGCTGGCCTTGCCCGCCGCGCTCGGGTTGGCCCTGCTCGCCGCGCCGCTCATCGTCACCCTGTTTTTTTATGGCGCGTTTTCCGCAGGCGACGCAGATGCCACGCATCAGGCGTTGGTCGCCTACAGTCTGGGGTTGACCGGCATCATCCTGATCAAGGTGCTGGCGCCCGGTTTTTACGCGCGGCAGAATATCCGCACGCCCGTCAAAATCGCGCTCATCAGTCTGGCGGCGACCCAACTGATGAATCTGGGCTTTCTGCTGGGACTGGGATGGTTGTCCTTTGATCTGGATTTTTCCTTTGCCGCCTTGCGCCACATCATCGCGCATCGGCAGGAAATTCGTTTTGGACACGCCGGACTCGCCTTGTCCATCGGGCTTGCGGCCTGCCTGAACGCGTTTTTGCTGTATCGCGGCTTGCGTCGCCAGCGGATTTATACGCCGCAACCCGGCTGGGGAAAATTCATGGCGAAGCTGGCCTGCGCCCTGGTGACTATGGCGTTGGTCTTGTTTTTTGGCATGGGACAAACGCGGGACTGGCTTGAATACCCGCTTTTTACGCGCCTTTTACATTTGAGTTTGCTGGTGGCGGCAAGCGTGGGCGTTTATTTCGCTACACTATGGGCGCTTGGATTTCGTCTGGCCGATTTTCGCCGCCGGGCTGCCGAGACCGATTGACCTGAACAAGGAGGAAGCATGAAACTTTCCAGTCAAAGCTTTGCGGAGGGCGAGCGTATTCCCGGCGAATTTGCCTTTGCCATTCCAGACGCCGCCCGTCACGTAGCGCTGAGCCGGAACCGGAATCCGCATCTGCGCTGGAGCGACGCGCCCGATCAGACAAAAAGTTTTGCCCTCATTTGCAGCGATCCGGACGCGCCCAGCCAGGGCGACGACGTGAATCAGGAAGGACGCACGGTCGCCGCCGATTTGTTGCGCGTGGAATTCATCCACTGGCTGCTGATCGACTTGCCCGCCGACCTGCGCGAAATCGCGGCGGGCGCGTTTTCCGCCACCGTCACGCCACGCGGCAAACCGGGGCCAAACGCGCCGCTGAACGCGCGTCAGGGCGTCAATGATTACACCGGCTGGTTTGCCAATGATCACGACATGTGCGGCGATTATTACGGCTACGATGGTCCCTGCCCGCCGTGGAATGACGCGCGCATTCATCGTTACATTTTTACGCTGTACGCGCTGGATGTGGCAAGCCTGTCCGTGAGCGAACGCCTGACCGCCGTCGCCATCCGTCAGGCCATGCGCGGGCACATTCTGGCGGAAGCGAATCTGACCGGCGTGTATACGCTCAATCCGTCGCTCGCGCTTGCGGGCTGAATCGCCTGCTCTCGCTTCAAACACAACTGGCGCCGCTTGGACAGGTATTGCCTGCTGATATTTGCACCGAGCCGAAATCTATGATTAATACTTTTATACCCCGTTCTCCTCACGACGCAGTTACGAACGTCGTTTACCGTATCGGCATGGCGCGGCTTGAGCGACCCGTTTTTTACCTCTGCCCGGTTGCGCTCCGCTTTGATATTGGTGGGCGTTGGGATTTGGCGCTTAAAATTCTCCATGCGATGCCGGGGAAGCCAGACTTGTTGCTCTGGCGGACGTATCCTGACGACAAGCCCAAGCCTGACGACGGCTTGCTGGACAAGTTTTGCGCTATCTGTGGCATTCCAGACCCCGATGAAACGACGATGGTGTCCCATGATGACGAGTGCAGCGGCCATACTCTCGACCATTGCTGGCGGTTAAAAGACCAGCGGTTAGATGCAAAAGCACTTTTCGGAGAGATTGCGCGCGCAGAGTTAGGAGGATTTACTGAATTTGCAGGTACGGTGTTCCTGTTTGATACAGTGCATGACACACTATTTTTCTTTTACGATGATCGGGGACTGGATGTTGCTGCACGTTCTGTGGATACGCTCTCGCCTTTGTACAAGCAATTTGACCAACATATCCTCGCTTATGATCGGGCGCGAATTGATGGCATTTTCTTGCCAAATATCCGAACGTAGCGCGGCAAAGTCGTTGATAGTTGCGCGTTTCTCGCAAAATCCGAACCGGAATCCCCTGCGTCCCTGACCCTCCCGCGCGTCGCCCTGTGCCGCGCGCCTGATTCCAGGCGCGACGCTTGATCCCGCCTCACTCCTGCCCTGCTCCCGTCAAATGCCCTTAGCATTGTACGGCGAGTAGGGTTGCCCGCCTGAATTTTGCCCTGGCGCGGGGGTTTCCCGGCGCGTGGGACGCTTTGGTTTTAGGG
>JAIRZG010000005.1 GCA_031267345.1 Zoogloeaceae bacterium | reverse complement strand
TTCAACCGGAGTTGGTTTTACGATGAAAAAAACAAGAAAAAGCATATTTGTCCTGAATACGGCGGAAAAGCCAAAGCGGAAATTTTCCCGGTCATTCCACCTGTAATATACCGGAGAATCCAGGAGGAAAAAAAGTATCGGCAACCGCAAATCGGTTGCGGAGAAGAAAACTTCGCCGGATAAACCGGATTGCGCCGTAAATGGCAGACAGAACACCCATTTCCCATATAAAAAAACGAAAACAGACGCGCGCAAAACACATACAACGCGCCAGACGCGAGGGGGGGTGCAGCAAGCGATGGCGCGCTCTGTTCGGTTGTCGCTGCCGCGCATCCTGCCTGCACGGCTTTTCCGTGTCCGCTGTCCGCCTGTTCAGGTATATCCGCAACGCCTTCTCCCGCGTCGCGCCTGTGCGCCGCAAAACATCGCCTTGCTCCGCCAAGGACAGGGACAACACAAAAGCCAGCGTGGATTCGCCCATATCCGCAAGCCGTTTCGCCGCCTCAAATTCTTCCTGCATCGCCCTGCCGCGTTCCTTTTCCGGTCAGACCTGTCCTCGCGCGGATTTTACATTTCCCTTCCGTGCGGCCTGGTTGTCAGTCCTGCCCAAATGTGCTTTACTTCGTCCGCTGTCAATGTTTGACACAAAAGATTACTGCGTCATCCTGAATTTTTATTCCGTTCCGGTTTTGCCGCTTTTGCTTTTGCCCGAAGACAAACCCCTGTCCCGCCAACGGAAAACCTGCGTATCTGCATGAAAAAAAGCGTCCTCGTCGTTTCCTACTCGCAAAGCGGTCAGATGACCGACATCGTTTCCGCGCTCACGCGCCCGCTCCTGGATGCGGGCATCCGCCTCCATCATGAAGTGTTGCGCCCGCAGCCCGCTTTCCCTTTCCCCTGGCCTTTTTTCGCCTTTCTGGATGTTTTTCCCGAATCGGTGCGTCTGGAGCCGCGCCCCAATCAGCCGCCTGTCGTCGCCGCTGACGCGCATTTCGATCTGGTCATCCTCGCCTGGACGGTGTGGTATCTCTCGCCGGCGCAGCCGATGACCGCCTTTTTGCAAAGCGACGCGGGCAGGCGGCTTTTGCGCGGGCGACCAGTGGTCAGCGTCGTGGCCTGTCGCAACATGTGGCTTTCCGCCTTTGATGCCCTGAAAACCCTGGTCGCGGAGGCGGGCGGGCGTCTGGTCGACCATGTGGCGCTGACCGACGCCTCTCCGGCGCTGGCGACCTTCATCACCACGCCGCGCTGGATGTTGACCGGACGCCGCGATCGTTACATGGGTTTGCCGCCTGCGGGCGTCAACGCGGAACAGACGGCGGCGACGGCGCGTTTTGGCGTGGCGCTGGCCGACGCGCTGGCGCAGGATATGGAAAAACGCGACGCGCCGATGTTGCGCGGTCTTGCCGCCGTCGAGGTCGTCCCGCACCTGATGCTCTCGGAACGCGCCGGACGCCGCGCCTTTGCCGTCTGGTCGGCGCTCATCCGCCATTGCGGACGCGCCGGACAGCGGCGGCGGATTCCGGCGCTTGGCCTGTTTGCGCTTTATCTCGTGCTCATGATTCTCACCGTCGTTCCCGTCAGCCTTCTGTTGCAACGCCTTGCCGCGCCGTTGCTGGCGCGGCGTCTGGCGGCGCTCCGGCAGCGGTACGAACAGCCTTCGGGCGCGGCGACCCCGTCATGAGCGCGGTCTTCATCACCGCCACGGCGGCTTTTTTGCCCAACGCGCCCGTCGATAATGCGGCCATCGAAAACATACTCGGCAAAATCGGCGGACAGCCTTCGCGCGCGCGCGCCATCGTCCTGCGCCAGAACGGTATCCAGACGCGCCACTACGCCATCGACCCGACCAACGGCCAATCCACGCATTCCAATGCCATGATCGCCGCCGAAGCCGTGCGCATCTTGCAAAAAAGCGGCCTGGCGTTGGAGGACATTCGTTGTCTCGTTGCCGGAACTTCCCTGCCCGACCAGCTCATGCCGGGGCACGCGGTCATGCTGCATGGCGAACTGGGCAACCCCGCCTGCGAAGTGGTCAGCACCGCAGGCGTCTGTCTTGCCGGACTTGCCGCGCTCAAATACGCCTGGCTGGCGGTCAAGGCGGGCGACGCGCCCAATGCCGTCGCCGTCGGTTCCGAACTGCCCTCGCCCGTATTGAGGGCCGGACATTTCGCCGCCGAAAACATTGCCCGCGTCGAGGCGCTCACGGCGCAACCGCAGATTGCCTTTGAAAAGGACTTTTTGCGCTGGATGCTCTCCGACGGCGCGGGCGCGTTTTGGCTCGCGGCAAGCCCCAAAAGCGGACAACCCAATTTGCGCATCGACTGGATTGAGCTTTCCTCCGCCGCGCATCGTCTGCCGGTGTGCATGTACGCGGGCGGCGAACGCGACGCGGACGGGCGGTTTTCCGGCTGGATGCGATTTCCCGCAACGGCATGGGCGGCGCAATCCGTTTTCGCCATCAAGCAGGATGTCAAACTGCTGGAGCAGCATGTCGTCGAAGCCACGCTGGAAACACCTCTGCGCGACATCATCGCGCGGCGCGGCCTGCGAGCGGAAGACATCGACTGGTTCCTGCCGCATATGTCTTCGTATTATTTCCGCCAGCCGATCGCCGAAGGTCTCGCCCGCGCCGGACTGCCAATTCCCTTTGAACGCTGGTTCACCAATCTGGCAAGCTGCGGCAATACCGGCGCGGCTTCCCTCTATATCATGCTCGATGAATTGAGGCGCAGCGGACAGATCCGGGCGGGGCAAAAGCTGCTCTGCTTCGTACCGGAAAGCGGACGCTTTTCCAGCGGCTTTATGGCGCTGACGGTGTGCGAATGAATATCGACGACGTGCCGCAGGAAGGCAACCGCACCCACCCCGGTCAGCGCAAAAGCATTTACGCCCGCACGACGAACGGGCGGCTCGGTCTGGTGGCGTCGTCGGGGTGGGAAGTCGAAGAAATCGTCACCCGGCAAGCCGTGGAAGCCTTTGAGGCGCTGGCGGACGCCGCGCGTAAAAAGGCGCGGCGCGGCGAAAGTTCGCCGCTCGAATACCACATGTACCGCGCCCGCATGGATCTTGCCTTGCTCGCGCAGGCCAGCGGCCTGTGGCGTTGGCGGGTGCGGCGGCATTTGAAACTGCGGGATTTCGCCCGTCTTTCGCCCGCCCTGCGCCAGCGTTACGCCGATGCCCTGGGCATTGCCGCCGACCAACTGGCGACGCTGGATTGATATGCCGACCAGCGGCTTCCTCCACCAACAGGCCTCGCACTGCGAAAGCGGGGTGATGTCCGCCATCCTGCGCCACTACGGCCTGCCGCTGTCCGAGCCGATGGCGTTCGGGCTGTCTTCCGCGCTGGCGTTCGCCTATCTGCCGTTCATCAAACTTTCCGGTCTGCCGCTGGTTTCCTACCGGATGCCGCCCAAGGCGATTCTGCGGGGATTGCAAAAACCGCTGGGGTTTGCGATGCACACGGAAACTTTCCGCGCACCCGAAAAAGGCGCGGCAAGATTGAATGCACTGCTCGATGCCGGACAGGTAGTCGGTCTGCAAGCCTCGGTTTTCTGGCTGCCCTTCATTCCGCCGGATTTCCGCTTTCACTTCAACGCCCACAACCTGCTGGCCTATGGGCGCGACGCGACAGACGGCGACTATCTGATTTCCGATCCGGTGCTGGAAGCCGCCGTGCGCTGCCCTGCCGCCGATTTGACCAAAGCGCGTTTCGCGCGTGGCGTGCTTGCGCCCAAAGGTTTGCTGTATTACCCGGCGAATCCGCCGCGCGAGCCGGACTGGAAAAGCGTTCTCCCCGCCGCCCTCAAAAAGACCACGCGCATCATGCTGCATACGCCGCTTCCGTTCATCGGTGTCAGAGGCATGAGGTGGCTGGCGCGCGCCATTGAGCGATTGCCCGCCGCCACGGACGCGCAGGCGACAAAACTCTACATCGGGCATCTGGTGCGGATGCAAGAAGAAATCGGCACGGGCGGCGGCGGCTTCCGATTCATGTACGCCGCCTTTCTCGAAGAAGCCGCGCTGCTTGCCCAACGTCCGACGTTGGCGGAGCTTGCCGCCGAACTGGCGGATATCGGCGACCACTGGCGCGAGTTCGCGCTGGCTGCCGCCAGAATGATCCGCGACCGCGACCCGCTCGATCCGGCGCGGCTGGCGCAACAGTTACGCGAACAGGCGACGCGCGAGCAGACGTTTTTTGTCGCGCTGGCGAAGGCGGCGCGCGGATAAGGCGATGATCCAGCTTGAACATCTCCGCTACCGTTACCGTCCTGACAGACCGTGGGCGCTGGAGGATGTCTCGCTCGTCATCCGGCGCGGCGGCATTTGCGGACTGCTGGGGCCGAACGGCGCGGGCAAGACCACCCTGATCGCGCTGCTGGCGGGGCTAATTGCGCCGCAGGAAGGGCGCGTCACCCTGGCGCGGGACGCAAAAATTGCCGTCGTGCCGCAGGATTACGCGTTTTATCCGATGTTGAGCGTTGCCGAAAATCTCGATTTTTTTGCGGGCGTACAGGGCTGTTCCCGCGCGGAGCGGCGGACGCGCTGCGCGGACGCGCTGGCTTTTGCCTGTCTGGAAGCGGTGGCGCAACGGCGGGCGGACGAGCTTTCCGGCGGTTTGCGGCGACGGCTGAATCTGGCGATTGCGCTCACCAGCGCGCCGAACCTGTTGTTGCTCGATGAGCCGACGGTTGGCGTTGATCCGCAGTCGCGCCGCTTTTTGCTGACCGCCATCCGGCAATTCGCCGCAGCGGGCGGCACGGCGCTGTACGCCAGTCACTATATGGAGGAGGTGGAGGCGGTCTGTTCCGAAGTCGCCATCATCGACTGCGGCAAGCTGCTCGTTGCCGGAACGCTGGCGGAAGTCAAACACGGCGGAACGCCCGCCTTGACGCTGGAAACGGACATGCCGCTGCCGGAGCGTCTGATGGCCGACTGGCAAAGCCGCTTTCCGGCGCTGACGGTAAATGACGAT
>JAIRZG010000003.1 GCA_031267345.1 Zoogloeaceae bacterium | reverse complement strand
ATAAAGTCGTCCGCCGCGTCGACGCGAATAACCTTCACGCCCAGATTGCGGGCGAACATGTCCATCACCATGTCGCCTTCGTTCCGGCGCAACAGACCGTGATCGACAAAGACGCAGGTCAGTTGACCGCCAATGGCGCGATGGATGAGCGCGGCGGCAACGGAGGAATCGACGCCGCCGGAAAGCCCCAGAATCACTTCCTCGCTGCCGACCTGCTGGCGAATGGCGGCGACGGCCTCGCCGATGTAGTCGCCCATCACCCAGTCCGCGCCGCAGCCGCAGATCTGGCGCGTGAAACGCTCCAGCATCGCCCGTCCCTGCGTGGTATGCGTGACCTCCGGGTGAAACTGCACCCCGTAGAAACGACGGCGTTCATCCGCCATGCCCGCAATTGGGCAGGACGGCGTGGCGGCCATGCAAACAAACCCCGGCGGCAGGCTTACAACAGCGTCGCCGTGGCTCATCCACACCTTGCACACCCGCTGACCCTGCGGCGTGGTGAAATCGGCAATGCCCTGCAAGAGCGCGCCTGTCTCCCGCGTTTCCACTTCCGCGTAACCGAACTCACGCGCCTTGTTCGCGGTTTCCGCCGTCATCACCTTGCCGCCCAACTGCGCCGCCATGCACTGCATTCCGTAGCAGATGCCCAACACCGGCACACCCAGCTCGAACACCGCCTGCGGCGCCCTGGGCGCGTCGCCTTCCGTCACCGAACTGGGGCCGCCGGAAAGGATGACGCCTTTTGCGCCATAGGCGCGAATGAAATCGTCACTGACCTCACCGGGATAAATTTCGCAAAACACTTTTGCCTCGCGCACCCGTCGGGCGATCAACTGCGTAACCTGGGAGCCGAAGTCGAGAATGAGGATTTTTTGACGGGACACGATGATCGGAGGGCAGGGGACGGAAGACGGAAAGCGGAGGGCGGTCGAGCCGTCGGTCAATCTTCGATGACGCCTTCTTCGGCGATCGGAAAAAGTTCCGGCGTTATCGGCGCGGCGGCGGATGTGGGCGAAGGCGAGGAGGGCGGGGGCGCCGCTTTGAGGGTGGGGTTGTCTAGAAGGCGCAGGATGGCGTTGAGTTCGTCGCGAATCTGGCGGATGGAGAGCGGTTTTTTTTCCGGCGATTCGGCGGCGGCTTCCAGCAGTTCTTCTTCCAGGCGGTTGCGCGCGCCGCTGATGGTGAAGCATTGACTGTAGAGCAGTTCGCGGATGCGGCGCACCAGCAGTACTTCGTGGTGCTGGTAATAGCGGCGGTTGCCGCGCCGCTTGACAGGCTTCAGTTGGGTGAATTCCTGTTCCCAGTAGCGCAGCACGTGCGGCTTGACGCCACACAGCTCGCTGACTTCACCGATGGTGAAATAGCGTTTGGCGGGAATGGGCGGGAGTTCTTCCTCGCTGACCGTGACGGGCTGGTTATGCCGATGTTCCATTGAAGGCCTCTTCCACATCCGCCTTCAAGCGTTGGCTGGCGTGAAAAGTGACGACGCGACGGGCGGTAATGGGGATTTCTTCGCTGGTCTTGGGATTGCGTCCGGGGCGCTGCGGCTTGTCGCGCAACTGGAAATTGCCGAAACCGGAGAGCTTGACGCCTTCGCCGCGTTCCAGCGCGTCGCGGACTTCCTCAAAGAACGCCTCCACCATGTCTTTGGATTCGCGCTTGTTGAGACCGACCTCCACAAAAAGAAGGTTGGAAAGTTCTGCTTTGGTCAGGGTTTTGACGGGCGTAGATAAGCTCATGTTTCACACTGGGAAAGCGGGCGGCGCAACGGAAATCTGACACGAATCTGTTTGAATCCGGTTCAGGTTCGCAGTCGTGCCTGAAAATGTCGTTCCAGATAGGCGGTGATTCCGGCTACGGCAAGATCGATGTCCGCATCTGATAAAGTACGTTGAGTATCTTGCATAACTATACGAAAAGCAAGGCTTTTTCTCCCTTTCGGGATGCCTTTCCCCTGATATAAATCGAAGAGCTGGATGTCGCAAACCTGTTCTGGCGCGTGTTGTTTCATGCCGCGCAGGATGTCTCCAAGGGGCAGCGCCTGATCGACCAGCACGGCCAGATCGCGGATGGCGGGCTGGAAGCGGGAGACCTCGGTGTAAACGGGCAACGTCCTTGAAGTCAGGGCTTCCAGTTCGAGTTCGCAGACTACGGGCGCGGCAGGCAGTTCGTATTTTTGTACCCATTGCGGATGCAGTTCGCCGATATAGCCAACAGTCTGCCCCGCCAGCTGGATGCTGGCGGCGCGTCCAGGATGCAGGGCGGGATGTTCGCTGCAAACGAACGAGAGTTCAGCGGGCGCGAACAGGCTTTCCACATCGCCCTTGAGGTCGAAGAAATCGACCTTGCGCGTCTCGCGTCCCCAACCTTCCGGCAACTGCGCGCCATAAGCCAGTATCGCCAGACGCCAGGGCTGTTGATAACCGTCTCCGGCGTAGGCAAAGCTGCGTCCCAGTTCAAAGAGGCGGACGCGGGATTGCTTGCGTTTCAAGTTGGTGACAAGGTTGTCGATGAGTCCGCCCAACAGCGAGGAGCGCAGGACAGCAAGTTGACTGGCGATGGGGTTGGCAAGACGCACCGGCGTGGCGTTGGCGGCAAAGTCGCGTTCCTGCTCCTCCGGCACAAAGGCGTAGTTGATGACTTCCTGAAAGCCCCGGTCGGCAATCTGCTGGCGCAATCTGGCCAACGCGCGTCGGCTTTCCGGTTGTGGCAGCATGGCAAGCTGTCCCTTTGGTTCCGGCGCGGGCAGGTTTTCGTAGCCATGTACGCGGGCGATTTCCTCGATCAGGTCTTCCTCGATTTCGATGTCGAAGCGATAGCTGGGCGGCGTCACCAGAAAATCCGTGCTTTCGCGGGTAAACGGCAGGGCAAGGCGCGTCAGGAATTCCGTGATTTCCGCCGCGCGAAAGGGCGTTCCCAATATCTTGGCCAGTCTGGGCGGACGCAGGCGCACGACGGGACGTTTGGGCAGATGTTCTTCCGCCACCGCGTCCGTAACCCTGCCCGCCGCGCCGCCGCAGATATCCATAATCAGGGCGCTGGCGTATTCCAGCGCGTTCGCGCAATTGCGCCAATCCACGCCGCGTTCGTAACGGTGCGAAGCGTCACTGGAAAAATTGTGCCGCCGCGCCCGACCGACAATGGCGGCAGGCGCGAAGAAGGCGGATTCAAGAAAAACTTCCGTTGTCTCCAGCGTGATGGCGCTCTTTTCGCCGCCCATGACGCCTGCCATTGCTTGCGCGTCCGCCGCGTCGGCGATGACCAGAATGTCGTCTGTCAACGTGATTTCCTGTCCGTTCAGCAGAAGCAGTTTTTCGTCGGTTCGCGCCATGCGGACGTGGATGTCTCCGGAAAGCCGGGCGTTATCAAAGGCATGTAAAGGTTGTCCCAGGGTCAGCATGACGTAGTTGGTGATGTCGACCAGCGCGGAAACGCTGCGCAAGCCGCTACGCAGCAGGCGGCGGCGCATCCATTCCGGCGTTGGCGCTTTCGCGTCCACGCCGCTGACGATCCGCCCGCAATAGCGCGGACAGGCGACGCGCGCTTGCAGGCGCACGGCGCGGGTTTGGGGCGCGGTGAAGGCGACTTCGGGAATCTGCGGCAGGGTGAGGGACGCGCCGGTCAGGGCGGCGACTTCGCGGGCAATGCCGACCAGCGACAGGCAATCCGCGCGGTTGGGCGTGAGTTTCAGGGTATGGAGGCAATCATCCAGATCGAGATAATCGCGGATAGATTGGCCTGTCGGCGCGTCGACGGGTAGCGCCATGAGACCGGCGGCGTCTTCGGAAATGCCCAGTTCCCTTGCCGAACAGAGCATCCCGAAGGACTCGACGCCACGCACTTTTGCGACCTTTATTTTAAAGTCTCCCGGCAAAACGGCGTCCGGCAGGGCGCAGGGCGCTTTCAAGCCTGCCGTCGCGTTGGGCGCGCCGCAGACAATCTGCCGGATCGCGCCGTCGCCTGCATCCACTTGACAGACGCGCAGACGGTCGGCGTCCGGATGCGCGGCGACCGACACGATCTCGGCCACGACCACGCCCGTAAAGGCGGGCGCGGCGGCTTCCATTGCTTCCACTTCCAACCCGGCCATGGTCAGGAGGTGGGCGAGTTCAGCGCTGGAAAGCGCGGGATTGACGAAGGTTCGCAGCCAGGATTCGGAGAATTGCATGGGAATCTCGCTTGTAAGGCAAAAGGGTAAATTCAGGCGAACTGACGCAAAAAGCGCAAGTCGCCCTCAAAGAACAGACGCAGGTCATTGACGCCATAACGCAGCATGGCGAGTCGGTCGGGACCAAAACCGAAAGCGAAACCCGTGTATTTTTCCGGGTCTATGCCCGCATGTTTCAATACATTGGGATGCACCATACCGCAACCGGCGATCTCCAGCCACCGCCCCTTCTGCGTCCCGCGCATAAAAGCCACGTCGATTTCGGCGGAAGGTTCGGTGAAGGGGAAAAACGAGGGACGAAAGCGCACTTCCAGATCGTCGGTCTCGAAAAAGCGGCGCAGGAAATCGGCGATCACGCCTTTCAGGTCGGCAAAGGAGACGTTTTCACCCACCCACAAGCCTTCGACCTGATGGAACATCGGCGAGTGGGTGGCGTCGGAATCGACGCGATACACCCGCCCGGGCGCGATGATGCGGATTTCCGGCATGGTTTCCTGTCCGGCGTATTTCGCCATATGCGCCTGCATGTAGCGCGCCTGAATCGGGCTGGTATGCGTGCGCAGCAATACTTTTTCCGCCAGTTTCCCGTGTTTGTCGAGCAAATAAAAAGTGTCGTGCATGGAACGCGCCGGATGGTCTTCGGGCGTGTTCAGCGCGGTGAAGTTGTAAAAATCGGTCTCGATTTCCGGGCCATCGGCTACGGCGAAGCCGATGGAGGCAAACAGGCGCTCGATGCGTTCCAGGGTGCGCGTCACCGGATGCAGGCTGCCCTGCGCTTCACTGCGTCCCGGCAGGGTCACATCCAGCGCCTCATCGGCCAGACGCGCCGATAGTTCGGCCTGTTTGATGGCTTCGCGCCGCTCGGCCAGCGCCGTTTCCACCGCCGCCTTGGCCTGGTTGATGGCCGCGCCGGTTTTTCTTTTTTCTTCCGCCGTGAGCTTGCCCAATTCTTTCAGAAGAACGGTAATCCGCCCGCTCTTGCCCAGATAACGCGCCTTGGCCTGTTCTAGCGCGTCCGGGTCGAAGGTCGCGGCGAAGGCCGCTTTTGCCGCGTGAACAATGGAATCAAGATTTTGCATGAAGATTATTCCTGAAAAGGAAAAGGAGGCTTGCGCCCCCTTTTCCGCGATGCGCCGTTCTGCGTGACGCGGTTTCCGTCAGACGCCCAGTTGGGCCTTGGCTTGCGTAGCCAGGGCGGCGAAGGCGGCCTTGTCGAATACGGCGAGATCCGCCAATACCTTGCGGTCGACTTCGATGTTGGCTTTTTTCAGGCCGTTCATGAAGGTGCTGTATTTCAGCCCCAGTTCGCGGGCGGCGGCGTTGATGCGGGCAATCCACAGGACGCGGAACTGGCGCTTTCTCTGGCGGCGGTCGCGGTAGGCGTATTGACCGGCCTTCATCACCGCCTGTTTGGCGATGCGATAGACATTCTTGCGGCGACCGCGATACCCCTTGGCCTGTTCCAGGACTTTTTTATGACGCGCGCGCGCCGTTACACCCCGTTTGACTCTTGGCATTTTCTATCTCCTCAAGCGTAGGGCAACATGGCGCGGACGGAATTCACGTCGCATTCATGTACGCCGGTAATGCCGCGCAACCGGCGTTTTACCTTGGTGGTTTTCTTGGTGAGGATGTGGCGCTTGAACGCCTGACCCCGCTTGATGCTGCCGGAAGCGCGCACCTTGAAACGCTTGGCGGCGCCGCTCTTGGTTTTCATTTTGGGCATGATCTGCTCCATTTGATGACATGCTTGCCAGGTGTTCCCCGACGGGGACGCTTGTTGACCCGCAAGCACTTTTACGGACGGGTTCTTCTCCTCAAAGAACCCGTCGAAACTTTTTCAGGCGTTGGCCTCAACCGCAACCTCAATGGCTTCGGCGATCTTTTTCGCCGTTTTTTCCGTTGTTCTTTCCTTATGAACCTTTTCCGGCTTTTCCGGTTTCTTCTTCGCGGGCGCGACGATCATCACCATCTGCCGCCCTTCCAGTCGGGGCATCTGCTCCACCTGACCGTAAGCGTCCAGATCCGTCCTGACCCGCTCAAGCTGACGCATCCCGAATTCCTGGTGCGCCATTTCGCGTCCCCGAAAGCGCAAGGTCACTTTCACCTTGTCTTCTTCTTCCAGAAAACGCAGCATGTTTCTGAGCTTGATCTGATAGTCGTTTTCGTCGGTGCCGGGACGGAGCTTGACTTCCTTGACCTGCACCTGTTTTTGCTTCTGCTTTGCCTCGTGCGCCTTTTTGGCTTCCTGGTACTTGAATTTGCCATCGTCCATGATGCGGCAAACCGGCGGCACTGCCTGCGGCGCGATTTCCACCAGATCCAGACCGGCTTCCTCCGCCAGATAATTGGCCTGACGAGAACTCACGACCCCCAATTGTTCGCCTTCTGCGCCAATCAGCCGGATTTCCGGCGCGTTGATTTCTTCATTGAGGCGATGCGACTTGTTCAGAGCGATGGCAAAAACTCCCGAAAATGACAAAAACAAACAAAAACTATGCCACGCTTCCTCGCGCCGCGACTTCTTTCAGAAGCCGCGCAATCAGGTCATCCACGGACATCTGTCCCAGATCCTGACCGCCACGGGTACGCACGGCAACCAGATTGTCCGCCTTTTCCCGGTCACCCACAATGAGCTGATAAGGCAGACGGTTCAAACTGTGGGCGCGGATTTTATAGGTGATTTTCTCATTGCGCAAATCGGCTTCCGCATGAAGGCCATGCGCCTTGAGCTTTTTCACCACATCTTCGGCATAGTCGGCCTGGTGTTCGGAGATATTCATCACCACCGCCTGCACTGGCGCAAGCCACAGGGGAAACGCGCCCGCGTAATGCTCGATGAGAATACCGACAAAACGCTCCAGCGAGCCGAACAGGGCGCGATGCAGCATTACCGGGCGTTTGTGGGTATTGTCCGCATCCACGAAATGAATATCGAAACGCTCCGGCAGATTCATGTCCACCTGCAAGGTGCCGCACTGCCAGTCGCGACCGATGGCGTCGCGCAGCACGAATTCCAGCTTCGGCCCGTAGAACGCGCCTTCGCCCGGAAAAAGCGTATAAGCCACGCCCATGTGCTCCAGCGCCTCGCGCAACGCGCCTTCCAGAATATCCCATGTCGCGTCGGAACCAATGCGGTTGTCGGGGCGGGTCGAAAGTTTTACGCGCACGTCCGTAAAGCCGAAATCCTTGTAGATGTCGAAAATCAGCCGCGCCACGTCGCGGCATTCGGCTTCCATCTGTTCTTCGGTACAGAAAATGTGCGCGTCATCCTGGGTGAAGTGGCGCACACGCAAAAGTCCGTGCAACGCGCCGGAAGGCTCGTAACGATGCACCTTGCCGAATTCGGCCATGCGGAGCGGCAGATCGCGGTAGCTTTTCACTCCCTGCGCGTACATCGCTGCCGCGCCGGGGCAATTCATTGGTTTCAGGGCGAAGACGCGCTTATCCTCGGTCTGTGTGATAAACATGTTTTCGCGGTAATTGAACCAGTGTCCGGAAGTTTCCCACAGGGCGCGATCCATCACGTCAGGGGTGTTGATTTCCACGTAGCCCGCTTTTTCCTGGCGGGCGCGCATGTAGGCGATCAGCTTCAGGAACAGCGTCCAGCCCTTCGGGCGCCAGAACACTGAACCCGGCGCCTCTTCCTGAAAATGGAACAAATCCAGTTGCTGCCCCAGCTTGCGGTGGTCGCGCTTTTCCGCTTCTTCCAGCAAGGTGAGGTACGCCGCCAGTTCCTCTTTTTTCGCCCAGGCCGTGCCGTAAATGCGTTGCAACATTTCGTTTTTGGAGTCGCCGCGCCAGTAGGCGCCCGCCACCTTCATCAGCTTGAACGCCTTGAGCTTGCCAGTGGAAGGCACATGCGGGCCGCGACACAGATCGACGAAATCGCCTTGACGGTACAGGGAAATTTCCTGATCGGCGGGAATGGCGGCAATCAATTCGGCCTTGTATTTTTCGCCCTGATCGAGAAAGAATTTGACCGCTTCCTCCCTCTGCCAGACCTCGCGGGAAACGGGAATATCCCGTTTGGCGAGTTCGCCCATGCGTTGCTCGATAACGCCCAGATCTTCCGGCGTGAAGGGGCGCTTGCAGGCGAAATCGTAATAAAAGCCGTTTTCCACCGTCGGCCCGATCGTCACCTGCGCGTCCGGGTAAAGTTCCCTGACCGCGTGCGCCATGAGGTGCGCCGTGGAATGGCGGAGTATTTCCAGGCCTTCGGCGTCCTGGTCGGTGATGATGGCGAGCGAAGCGTCCGCCTCGATGCGAAAAGACGTATCCACCAGCTTTCCGTCCACCTTGCCCGCCAGCGCCGCTTTGGCCAAGCCCGCGCCAATGCTGGCCGCGACCTCGGCCACCGTCACCGGGGCGGGAAAGGGGCGCAGCGAACCGTCCGGCAAGCGAATTTCAGGCATTTTTTCCCGCGATTCCAAAGGAGAAAAGGACAAAACAGAAACGCAAAAATGCGACCAGGCCGCACTTGTTTTGTTGTTCTATAACCACACAAAAAGTGTGGTAGGCGCGATTGGATTCGAACCAACGACCCCCACCATGTCAAGGTGATGCTCTAACCAACTGAGCTACGCGCCTGAAAAACACGGCATTATACGGGGCGGGGAAGGCAAGTCAAGGCAGCGGACATCCGCGCGCAAAAAATTATCGGCGACAACGACGCCCGGAAAAATTTACAAGCTGCGCCACAAGCTGACATAATCCGCAATTTGCCCTTTCGCCGCCATGAAAATCGCCATTGCCGGAACCGGCTACGTTGGACTCTCGCTTGCCGTGTTGCTGGCCAGGCGCCATGAAGTCGTTGCCTTGGACATTGCGCCGGAAAAGGTGGCGATGCTCAATCGGCGGGAATCGCCCATCGAGGACGTGGAGATTACGAATTACCTCCGCGACGGTTCCCTGAACCTCACCGCCACGCTGGACAAGACCGAAGCCTACGCCGGGGCGACGTTTGTCGTCATCGCCACACCCACGGATTACGATGTCCGCACCAATGCGTTCGATACGGCTTCCATCGAAGCGGTGATTGGCGATGTGCTGGCCATTGACCCGGCGGCGGTCATCGTCATCAAATCCACCGTTCCCGTGGGGTATACAGAGAAAATCAAGCGGCGGTTTGATTGCGACAACATCTTTTTTTCGCCGGAATTCCTGCGTGAAGGCCGGGCATTGCACGATAACCTTTATCCTTCGCGCATCGTGGTGGGCGAGTGTTCGGAACGCGGCGCGACCTTTGCCCGGCTGCTCAAGGAAGCGGCGCTCAATCCGGACGTGCCCGTGCTCCTGACCAGCAGCGCCGAGGCCGAAGCCATCAAGCTCTTCGCCAACACTTACCTGGCCATGCGCGTCGCCTATTTCAACGAACTCGACAGCTACGCCATCGCGCATGGACTGGATGCCCGCCAGATCATCGACGGCGTTTGTCTCGACCCGCGCATCGGCGCGCATTACAACAATCCCAGTTTCGGCTATGGCGGCTACTGCCTGCCCAAGGATACGAAACAGTTGCTGGCCAATTACCGCGACGTGCCGCAAAACCTGATACGCGCCATTGTCGAATCCAACAGCACGCGCAAGGATTTTATCGCTGATGACATTTTGCGCCGCCAACCCGGAGTCGTTGGCGTCTATCGGCTGATCATGAAGGCAGGATCGGACAACTTCCGCGCTTCTTCCATTCAGGGCGTCATGAAGCGCATCAAGGCCAGGGGCGTCAAGGTGATCCTCTACGAACCCGCCTTGCGGGAGCGCGAATTTTTCCATTCTCCGGTCATGAGCGATCTCGCCGCCTTCAAACGCGAGGCGGATGTGATCATCGCCAACCGTAAAACTCCGGCGCTCGCGGACGTGGCCGATAAACTCTATACCCGTGATTTGTTTGAGAGCGACTGAATGCGGTTCTTGTTTTCATCCCAAAATGGGACTACAGTCGAATCATGCGCGTGATTGCTGTCAGTTGCCTGCGAAAATTCTGGCAAACCCACCCGGACGCAGAGCAGCCGTTGCGATGTTGGGTAGATGAGGCATTGCGCGCCAACTGGTCATGCCCAACTGACATTACCGCGCAGTTTATAACCGCGAGTGTGCTCAAAGGTCGGCGTGTGGTTTTCAACATCAAGGGCAATGATTACCGCTTGATTACCGCCGTGGCCTGCCGCTTCGGTACGTTGTACATAAAATTCATTGGTGCGCACACGCAATATGACCGTATTGACGCCAACGCCGTGGAGATGACATAAACATGGATATTCGCCCTCTGCATAACGAAGCCGATTACCGTGCCGCCTTGTCCGAAGTCAGTCCGCTGTTCGACAACGAGCCGGAACCGGGAACGCCGGCAGGCGACCGCTTTGAGATTTTGCTGACGCTCATTGAAGCCTATGAGCGTCGGCATTATCCGGTACTGCCGCCCGACCCGGTTGAAGCCATCAAATTTCGCATGGAACAACAGGGATTGACGGTTGCTGACATGCAGCCTTATATCGGCTCGCGAAATCGGGTTTATGAGGTGCTCGCAAAAAAACGGGGACTGAGCCTTGCCATGATCCGGCGATTGCATACCGGGCTTGGCATTCCCGCCGAATCACTGATTGGATGATGCAATGAAAATCCTGCTTACCGGCTCTGCCGGATTTATCGGCTCCGCCCTGACCCTGCGTTTGCTGGCGCGCGGCGATACGGTGGTCGGCATTGACAATCACAACGCCTACTACGACCCCGCGCTCAAGGAAGCAAGGCTCGAGCGTTACGCCGCTCACCCGAACTACACCCATCTGCGTATCGACCTTGCCGACCGCCAAGCCATTGCCGACGCCTTTGCCGAACATCAGCCGGAACGTGTCATCAATCTCGCGGCGCAGGCGGGGGTGCGCTATTCCATCGAAAACCCGCTTGCCTACATCGACAGCAATATCGTTGGTTTTGCGCACATCCTGGAAGGCTGCCGCCAGCGCCAGGTTGGACATCTGGTCTACGCCAGCAGTTCCAGTGTCTACGGCGGCAATACCGCCATGCCTTTTTCGGTGCGTCACAACGTCGATCACCCGTTGAGTCTTTATGCCGCCAGCAAAAAATCGAATGAATTGATGGCGCACGCCTACAGCCATCTCTACGGCCTGCCGACCACCGGTCTGCGCTTTTTTACGGTGTACGGCCCTTGGGGACGCCCTGACATGGCGCTGTTCAAATTCACCCGCGCTATCCTCGCGGGCGAACCACTGCCGGTGTTCAACTACGGCAAACACAAACGCGATTTCACCTATATCGACGATATTGTGGAAGGCATCGTTCGCGTTCTCGACCGTCCCGCGCCCCAAAACCCCGACTGGCGCGGCGATGCGCCCGACCCCGGCAGCAGCGCCGCGCCCTGGCGCGTCTACAACATCGGCAACAGCCGCCCGGTGGAACTCATGGACTACATCGCCGCGCTGGAAAAAGCGCTGGGCAGAAAAGCCAGACTCGACCTCCTGCCGCTGCAACCCGGTGATGTTCCCGACACCTGGGCGGATGTCAGCGATCTTGCCGAGGAATTCCACTACCGCCCCGCCACCCCGGTAGAAACCGGCATCGCCCGCTTTGTGGCGTGGTATCGGGATTATTTCAAGGTTCGTGTGGAGGGCTGATTGTCCTGCGGACAATTGGCATTCGCGCTTTGCATCCATACAACAGGACAATTCACACATGGAAAAACTCCCGGAAAACGCGGTTGTCGCCGTCATTGGCCTGGGTTATGTCGGCCTGCCGCTGGTGGTCGCCTTTGGGCGGACGCGGCGCGTCATTGGGTTTGACATTGCGGCGGACAAGGTTGCGGCCTGTCGGCGCGGCGCGGATCCTTCGCGGGAATTGACGGATGCCGAAGTCCGGGCGGCGACGCTGGCGGAATACACCGACGACCCGGCGCGCTTGCGGGCGGCGGATTACATCATCATCGCCGTGCCGACCCCGGTCGACGCGGCGCACATTCCCGACTTTCGCCCCCTGATCGGCGCGAGCAAAAGCGCCGGACAGCATATGCGGCAGGGCGTGACGCTGATTTACGAATCCACGGTCTACCCCGGCGCGACGGAAGAAATCTGTATTCCCGTGCTGGAGCGGGAATCCGGCCTGATCTGGAAGAAGGATTTTTTCGTCGGCTATTCTCCTGAGCGCATCAACCCCGGCGACCGTGCGCACACGCTGACCAACATCCTCAAGGTGGTCTCCGGCGACACTCCGGCGACGCTGGAAAAAGTCGCTGCGCTCTATGAGCACATCATCAAGCCCGGCGTACATCGCGCCGCTGGCATCAAGGTGGCGGAAGCCGCCAAGGTTATCGAAAACACCCAGCGCGACATCAATATCGCGCTGATGAACGAACTGGCGCTGATTTTCAACCAAATGGGCATCGACACCAGCGAAGTGCTGGCTGCTGCCGGCACCAAATGGAATTTTCTGAATTTCAAACCCGGTCTGGTCGGCGGTCACTGCATCGGCGTTGATCCTTATTACCTGACGCACAAGGCTGAAATGCTCGGTCATCATCCGCAGGTCATTCTCGCCGGACGCCGCATCAACGACGGTATGGGCAAATTCATCGCCGAACAGACGGTAAAGCAGATCATTCACGCGGGTGGTCACGTCAAGGGTGCGAAGGTCAATATTCTTGGCCTGGCCTTCAAGGAAAACTGCGCCGACCTGAGAAATTCAAGAGTCATCGACATCATCGGCGAATTGCAAAGCTACGGCGTCGAGGTTTTTGTGCACGACCCTTACGGCAACCCGCAAGAGGCCTTGCGGGAATACGGCGTCCGGCTTACGCCGTGGGAGGATTTGCCCGTCGCTCAGGCGCTGGTCGCGGCGGTTTCGCATCAGGAGTATCTGCAAAAACCCGCTGCCGAATTTGTCGCCCGGCTTATCCCGAACGGCTGCTTCATGGATGTGAAGGCGGCGTTTGACGCGGCAAGCCTGAGCGCGGCGGGCGTTGCCGTCTGGCGGCTGTAAGCGGATTGCCATGCGTCGCTGGTATCTCATCTACAGCAAGCTCCGGCAGGAAAAATGCGCGCTGGAAAACCTGGAGCGACAAGGCTACGTCGGTTATCTGCCGTTCATTCCGGTCGAAAAGTTGCGTCAGGGAACGCTGACGCTGGTCGACGAGCCGCTGTTTCCGCGCTATTTGTTCATTCATCTGGGTCTGGATCATTCCGCCAAAAGCTGGGGGCCGATTCGCTCAACGCGCGGCGTGACCCGTCTGGTCTGCTTTGGCATGGAACCCGCCAAAGTGGAGGATGATCTGATTGCCTTTTTGAAAAAAAAGGAAGCCGCGCTACGCGCCGAGCCGGAACGCCTGTTTGTCCCCGGCGATCCGGTGCGTTTGCAAGAAGGCCCCTTTTTCGGCATCGAGGGCATCTACCAGATGACCGATGGCGAACGTCGGGCGCTGGTGTTGATCGACTTTTTGAGCAAACCCCTCACCGTGCGCGTCTCGCCCGCCGGCCTCTGTAAAACGGGGTTGTATCCTGCGTCGCTTCCTTGAACAGGGCGATTGCATCAACGTGTTTATCATAAAAGTACGGGCGCCTCTTACCTCACTCCCTCTCCCACAAGGGGAGAGGGAGTAGGTGAAGGGGAGGGAACGTAGCCACACCTTCCCTTCAAGGGAGGGATTCAGATGGTTTCGCCAACATGAATTCATGGCCTTTGGCATTCATGCGATTGCGTCGCTTCCTTAAAGCGGATGGATGTGGCAGAATGCGCGCCTCTTGCTTCAAGCGCCGCTGCAAACCCTTGCAGCGGCTTCTTGTGCGCCAACGCCTCCTGACCGCGCTTGCTGATCGTGAAACAGCATGGCGGTAGCGTGCCTGAAACATGAAAACCCTGTTGTTCCATGCTGAATAATTCCTCCATCCTGATAACCGGCGGTACAGGCTCATTCGGGCACAGCTTCATCTCCATGACGTTGGCGCGCTATAACCCGCGTCGACTGATTGTTTACTCGCGTGACGAGATGAAGCAATGGGAGATGGCGAAAAAATTCGCGGGCGATGAGCGATTGCGCTTTTTTATCGGCGATGTGCGCGATCGGGAGCGCCTTTACCGTGCATTGGACAGGGTGGATTATGTGATCCATGCCGCCGCCACAAAAATTGTGCCGACGGCGGAATACAATCCCTTCGAGTGCGTCAAAACCAATATCAACGGCGCCATGAATCTGATTGACGCCTGCATTGATAAAAATGTTAAACGGGTGGTTGCGCTTTCCACCGACAAAGCCAGCAGCCCGATCAATCTTTATGGCGCGACCAAACTGGCATCGGATAAATTGTTTGTTGCCGGCAATGCCTACACTGGCGTCCATGAAACCCGGTTTGCCGTAGTGCGTTACGGCAATGTGATGGGGTCGCGTGGCTCGGTGATCCCGTTTTTCATGTCGATCAAGGATAAAGGCGTATTGCCGATTACCGACGAACGCATGACCCGCTTCATGATTTCCCTGGAGCAGGGCGTGGAATTGGTGTGGCATGCGCTGGAAGATATGGAAGGTGGGGAAATCTATGTGAAAAAAATTCCCTCCATGAAAGTTGTTGATTTGGCGCAGGTCATCGCGCCAGAGGCAAAACTGGAATTTGTCGGCATACGCCCTGGCGAAAAACTGCATGAACAGATGATCAGTGCGGAAGATGCGTTTTATACCTATGAATACACGGATCATTTCAAGATTCTACCCGCGATTCATGATTGGCATTTGAGCCGTCAACGCATCAAAGATGGCAAAAAACTGCCGGAAGGATTCAGTTACACCAGTGACAATAATCCAGACTGGATGCGCGCCGAAACCTTGCGACAATGGCTTGTCGCCAATCAAGGAAAAATCGGGCGCTTCTGAATGATTCCCTACGCTCGCCAGGAGATTACCGCAGCGGACATTCAAGCCGTGGAAGCCGTTTTGCGTTCGGATTTCCTGACCCAAGGTCCGGTGGTACCCCGTTTTGAAGCCGCCGTCGCCGCCTGTTGCGGCGCGTCCCATGCGATTGCCGCCAATAGCGCCACCTCCGTCCTGCATCTGGCCTGCCGGGCTTTGGGACTGGGGCAGGGCGATTGCTTGTGGACTTCGCCCATTACCTTTGTCGCCTCCGCCAACTGCGCCCTGTATTGCGGCGCGCAAGTGGATTTTGTCGATATTGACCCGCGCACGTATAACCTTTCGCCAGAGGCGCTGGAGCGCAAACTCGCCGAGGCTGAGCGAATGGGGCGGCTCCCCAAAATCGTTGTTCCGGTGCACCTTTGCGGTCAATCCTGCGACATGGCGGCCATTTACGCGTTGGCGCAACGCTACGGCTTCAAAATCATCGAAGACGCTTCGCACGCCATTGGTGGGCGTTATCAAAATGAACCCATCGGCAATTGCCGTTACAGCGACATTACGGTTTTCAGCTTTCATCCGGTTAAAATCATCACCACTGGCGAAGGCGGCATGGCGCTTACCAATAACCCGGAACTCGCAGAGCGCATGGCATTATTGCGCAGTCACGGCATCACCCGCGACCCGGATAAAATGACACATGCGCCCGATGGCCCCTGGTATTACCAACAAATCGACCAGGGTTTCAATTACCGGATGACGGAATTTCAGGCGGCTTTGGGTCTGAGCCAGATGGAACGTTTGGATGCCTATGTCGCGCGTCGGCATGAATTGGCAAAATACTATGACGCACAATTGGTGGATTTGCCGCTGACCCTGCCTTGGCAACATCCGGATTGTTATTCAGGAAGGCATTTGTATGTAATTCGCCTGCAAGACAAAAGGGCAGCGGCATCCCGCCAACAGCTATTTTCCGTCTTGCGCCAACAGGGAATCGGCGTCAATGTGCATTATATTCCCGTGCATACGCAGCCTTATTATCAGAATATGGGATTCAAGGCAGGCGATTTTCCCAACGCGGAACGCTACTATCAGGGAGCAATCAGCCTGCCGCTTTATGCAAGCCTGTCTAACACGCAACAGGAGCGCGTGATCAGGGCGCTTCGCATATGTATGGCGTAATGGCGTTTCGTAGGGGCGAACTGTGTTCGCCCGCGCTCGGTTGCAAATAAGTAGCTGGATACAGAAGGGTGCGACTGGCGGGTGAACACAGTAACACAGTTCGCCCTACGAATATTCTACGACTTTGACGAAAGGTAATTTCATGCAAAAAGATATTTTTCTGGCTTCAGAAGCCGATGCGTGATATGAGCGTAATCATGCAGCGTTGATGACAATGGGTTTTTCCGCTGATCCCGTGCGCCAGCTTGTAATTCATTTGGTAACCGGATAAAAACTGAAAATTTTGAAAAGGAAATTTGAAATGTCCAACTACAAAACCGAGCAAGAATCTTTTTGGGCGGGTGAATTCGGTAACGAATATATCCAACGTAATTG
>JAIRZG010000195.1 GCA_031267345.1 Zoogloeaceae bacterium | reverse complement strand
CGTCCACGGAGGGGGTATTGGTAAAAGCGCCGTAGGCACTTCCGTTCACGTCACCCCCCGTCGTAATCAGCAGGAATTTTCCAGAGGGCGCTTCACCGTAATCGCTTCCGTTCGCGGCGGTGCTGTTGCCGTAGACGTTGCCCGTCGTCGTCCCGCTGATGGTGATGTCCGGCGTCTGCCCGAAAACCGGCGCGGCTACGAGGAGCGCCAGAATGGCGATCCTCGGTTTGCAGTTGTCATGCGCGGGGGGGGGGGGATGATTGTGTCATTACTCGATCTGGGTTCGCGGCGCATGACAATTCCTTGACGAAAGGAAAAATGAAAAACGTGGCGATTATAGGTGCAAATATGAGAAAACAAGTTCCAGGAACGAAAAAAATTTGACGCTCCGGCCTTGGCGCCGTCCGCAAGCGGGGAAGTCTGCGCTGGCGCATGATTTGTCGATTCCCATCGCATAAAAAACCGGACGTTGCTTCGCCCGGTTTTTATGTGTCCATCCTTGAAAAAATCAGGACGCGGCGCTTTCGGCGACTTCCACGGCTTCGGTGGATTCGGGACGGTCGAGGAGTTCGACAAAGGCCATCGGCGCGTTGTCGCCGACGCGAAAGCCGCACTTCAGAATCCGCAGGTAGCCGCCGGGACGCTTGGCGTAGCGCGGGCCGAACACATTGAAAATCTTGAGCGCAACTTCGCGATCGCGCAGACGATCAAACGCCAGGCGGTGATGCGCGAGACTGGGATTCTTGCCCAGGGTAATCAGCGGCTCCACCACGCGGCGCAATTCCTTGGCCTTGGGTAGCGTGGTTTTGATCGCCTCGTGCCGGAGCAACGAGACCGCCATGTTACGCAGCATCGCCAGACGATGGCTGCTGGTGCGGTTGAGTTTTCTTAAACCTAAACGGTGACGCATGGTGAATTCCTTTCGTTATGCAGGCGTCCCTTTACCAGGGTATTTCGATTCAGGGTTTCAGGGGCGTTCCAGGCCGGGGGGCGGCCAGTTTTCCAGCTTCATCCCCAGGGTCAGCCCGTTCGTGGCCAGCACTTCCTTGATTTCATTCAGGGACTTGCGCCCCAGATTTGGCGTCTTCAACAGTTCATTTTCCGTGCGCTGAATCAGATCGCCAATGTAACAAATGCTTTCCGCCTTGAGGCAGTTAGCCGAACGCACCGTCAATTCCAGATCATCCACCGGCCGCAGCAGGATGGGATCAACCTGTACCGGCTTTCTGGATTCCACGGCGGGCGCAGTGCCTTCCAGATCGGCAAAGACTTCCAGCTGGTTCATCAGGATGCGGGCAGCGGCGCGAATAGCCTCTTCCGGCTGGATGACGCCATTGGTTTCGATGTCGACAATCAGCTTGTCCAGATCGGTGCGCTGTTCCACCCGCGCCGATTCCACGCTGTAGGCGACGCGCTTCACCGGACTGAAGGAAGCATCCAGCACCAGTTGGCCGATGAGATTGCCGTCATTCAGGTTCCGCATGTTGCCGGGACGGTAGCCACGACCCTTTTCCACCTTGAGTTCCATGGCGAGCTTGCCGCCGGTTTGCAGGTGGGCAATGACGTGTTCCGGGTTGATGATCTCCACATCGTGCGGCAACTCAATGTCGCCCGCGCGGATCACGCCCGCGCCGTCCTTGCTCAGGGAGAGCAGCACATCGGCGCGGTTGTGCAGCTTGAAGACCACGCCTTTCAGGTTCAAGAGAATATCAACCACATCCTCTTCCACCCCGTCGATGCTGGAGTATTCGTGCAACACGCCTTCAATCGTCGCCTCGGTCGGCGCATAGCCATCCATGGAGGAAAGCAGGATGCGCCGCAGGGCGAACCCAAGGGTATGTCCGAAACCACGCTCAAAGGGTTCCATGACGACCCTGGCCTCCACCGGAGAGACGCTTTGAACATCAATGATGCGCGGTTTCAGAAGAGCATTGTTTTGCATGGACTGTCCTTTTCTTTATCGCCGGATTCATCCGGTTACTTTGAATAAAGTTCGATGACCAGACCTTCATTCAGGGTCGGGGAAAGCTCGGCGCGTTGCGGCATGGCCTTGAACGTGCCCTTGCCTTCCTTCACGTCGACGGCAATCCATTCGGGAAAGCCCCGCGATTCGGCGGCTTCCAGCGCCGCTTTTACGCGCAGATGCCCACGCGCTTTCACGGTGAGCGTCACTTCGTCGCCCGGACGCACCGTATAGGAAGGAATGTTTACGCGCTTGCCGTTTACCAGCACACCGTTGTGACGCACGACCTGACGCGCTTCCGTGCGCGAGGCGCCAAAACCCATGCGGTAGGCGACGGAATCCAGACGCGCTTCCAGCAACTGCAACAGGTTTTCGCCCGTCTGGCCTTTGCGGCGTTCGGCTTCAGCAAAAGTGCGACGGAACTGGCCTTCGAGCACACCATAGACCCGCCGGATTTTCTGCTTGGCGCGCAGGTGTACGCCATAGTCGGAAAGGCGCGCGCCAGACTTCTGGCCGTGCTGACCCGGCGCGTAGGAACGACGTTCAATCGCGCATTTGTCGGTAAAACATTTTTCACCCTTGAGGAACAGCTTTTCCCCTTCGCGGCGACATTGGCGGCATTTGGGATCGAGATTGCGAGCCACGTTGAAGTTCTCCTTAAATCCGGCGCTTTTTGGGCGGACGGCAACCATTGTGCGGCACTGGCGTCACATCCGTGATGCCGGTGATCTTCATGCCCAGGGCATTCAAGGCGCGAACGGAAGATTCGCGTCCGGGGCCTGGCCCCTTGATGCGGACTTCCAGATTCTTCACACCCAGATCCTGAGCGGCCTTGCCTGCGGCTTCCGCCGCTACCTGCGCGGCAAACGGCGTGGATTTGCGGGAACCCCGAAAACCCGCGCCGCCGGAAGTCGCCCAGGAAAGCGCGTTACCCTGACGGTCGGTAATGGTGATGATGGTGTTGTTGAAAGAAGCGTGGATGTGGGCAATGCCCTCCGCCACATTCTTCTTGACTTTTTTACGAACTTTTTGGGTGGTCTTGGCCATGACAGTCAATCCTTATTTCTTTTTGCCGGCGATGGCTTTGCGCGGCCCCTTGCGGGTGCGCGCATTGGTGCGCGTCCGCTGACCACGGCAGGGCAAGCCCTTGCGGTGACGCAAACCACGATAACAGCCCAGATCCATCAGACGCTTGATGCTCATGGTGACTTCGCGCCGCAAGTCGCCTTCAACAGCGAACTTGCCCACTTCGTCACGCAGCTTTTCCATGTCAGCGTCCGACAAATCCTTGATTTTGGTTGAACGAACCACGCCAGCCGCATCGCAGATTGTCTGCGCGCGCGGGCGACCAATGCCATAAATGGCGGTCAGCGCGATTTCCGCGTGCTGATGATTCGGAATGTTTACCCCTGCAATACGGGCCATTGCTGCACTCCAACGATGTCAAAATTAATCAAAATCCAAACCCCAGAACTTCTCAGCCCTGACGCTGTTTGTGGCGCGGATCTTTACAGATAACGCGCACCACGCCCTTGCGGCGGATCACTTTGCAATTCCGGCAAATACGTTTTACCGAAGGCAATACTTTCATGTTTGTAACTCCTCAAAACTGGAAAATCAGGGAAGCAGCCGTATTTCCCGTTTCTCCCAAGGTTGCTGCGTAGAGAATCTTCATTTGGCGCGAAAAATGATGCGTCCGCGCGATAAATCGTAAGGCGTCATGGCAACCGTCACCTTGTCGCCGGTCTGGATGCGGATATAGTGCATCCGCATCTTTCCGGAAATGGTGGCATGAACTTCGTGTCCATTTTCCAGTTTGACCCGGAACGTGGCGTTGGGCAGGTTTTCCAGCACCTCGCCTTGCAGTTCAATGGAATCTTCTTTCGCCATTTCGCTTACCGCAACAAGGGATTGCCGCCCTTGAAATTCGCTTTTTTCAGGAGGCTTTCATACTGGTGCGACATGACATAGGCCGAAACCTGGGACATGAAATCCATGGTCACGACCACAATAATCAACAGGGAAGTGCCGCCAAAGTAAAACGGCACCTTCCATATCAGGTTCAGGAACTCCGGCAGCAAACAGACCGCGGTGATATACACCGCGCCCATCATGGTCAGGCGCATCAGAATCTTGTCTACATAGCGCGCCGTCTGCTCGCCGGGACGAATGCCGGGGATGACGCCGCCGCTTTTTTTCAGGTTATCCGCCGTATCCTTGGAATTGAACACCAGCGCCGTGTAAAAAAAGCAGAAAAAGATAATCGCCGCCGCGTAAAGAAAGATGTAAATCGGTTGCCCCGGCACCAGCACCGCCGCCGCGTCCCGCATACCGGTCTTGATGAAATTGACAAACCCGGATTCGGATTCGCCGGCGCCAAACCAGGAGGCCAGCGTCGCCGGAAACAAAATGATGCTGGAAGCAAAAATGGGCGGAATGACGCCGGACATGTTGAGCTTCAACGGCAGGTGCGAAGACTGCCCGCCGTACATCTTGTTGCCGACCTGCCGCTTCATGTAATTGACCAGAATCTTGCGCTGACCGCGTTCGACAAAGACCACAAAGGCCGTCACCGCCACCACCAGCAGACAGATGAAAATTCCCGCCAGCGGATGAATGGCATGGGTTCGCACCAGTTCCAGCATCCCGCCGATGGCGGAAGGCAGACCGGAGGCGATACCCGCGAAAATAATCAGCGAAATGCCATTGCCCAGACCGCGCTCGGTAATCTGCTCACCCAGCCACATCAGGAACATGGTGCCGGTCATCAGGGTAATCACGGTGGTCAGGCGAAACAACAGACCGGGGTTATAAACCAGATCCGGCTGCGCTTCCAGCATGACGGCAATCGCCATCCCCTGGGCAAAGGCCAGCACCAGCGTGCCATAACGGGTGTATTGGGTAATCTTGCGCCTTCCGGCTTCGCCCTCTTTTTTCAGGGCTTCCAGTTGCGGAACGGCGACCGTCATCAACTGCATGATGATGGAAGAAGAAATGTAGGGCATGATGCCCAGCGCGAAAATGGTGAACCGCTGGATGGCGCCGCCGGAAAACATGTTCAACATGCCCAGGATGCCCCCCTGCTGCGACTGGTACAAATCCGCCAACACCGCAGGATTGATGCCCGGCACGGGAATATGCGTACCGAGACGATACACCACCATTGCCCCCAGAAGGAACAACAGGCGCCGCCGCAGGTCGCCAAACTTCCCGCTGGAGGCCATGCCCATGATTCCGGATTTCGCTTCTGTCATATCACGCCTGATTCCGCATTATTCGGTTACGCTGCCGCCAGCCGCTTCAATCGCCGCTTTCGCGCCTCTGGTCGCGCCAACGCCTTTCAGAATCACCTTGCGGCTGAGTTCGCCGGAAAGGATGACCTTGGCGGACAGCGCGTTGCCCGCAATCAGCCCCGCCTGTTTCAGCGTCAGCAGATCCACTTCATCCATTGGCAGGGCGTTCAGTTCATCCAAACGCACTTCCACATTGCGGGCGTGCGTAAGCGAAAAGAAGCCGCGTTTGGGCAAACGCCGGTAAATGGGCATTTGCCCGCCTTCAAAGCCCACCTTGTGAAAACCGCCCGCACGGGATTTTTGTCCCTTGTGGCCGCGACCAGCCGTCTTGCCCAGACCGGAGCCAATGCCGCGTCCGACGCGCCGGGCGGCTTGTTTGGCGCCCGCAGCGGGTTTAATGGTATTCAGACGCATCCGATTAGCCCTCGCACTTTAAAAGATAAGAAACCTTCCGGATCATGCCGCGCACTGCGGGCGTGTCTTCGAGTTCCACCGTGTGATTCAGTTTACGCAAGCCCAGACCGCGCACCGTGGCGCGATGCGATTGCTTGGCGCCGATAACGCTTTTGACCAGCGTCACTTTTACTGTTTTTTCAGCCATGTTCTCAGCCCAGAATATCTTCGACGCGCAAGCCACGCTTGGCGGCGATTTCGGCAGGCGTATTTATACGCGATAAACCGTTCAGCGTAGCGCGCACGATGTTATAGGGATTGGTGGAGCCGTGCGCCTTGGCGACCACGTTGGTGATGCCGACCACTTCAAAGACCGCGCGCATGGCGCCGCCCGCGATGATGCCCGTGCCATCCGGTGCAGGCTGGATCATGACTTCGGTCGCGCCGTGCTTGCCAGTCACGGTGTGATGCAAGGTGCCGCTTTTCAGGCTGACCTTGAACATCTTGCGCCGCGCTTCTTCCATGGCTTTTTGCACGGCTACCGGCACTTCGCGGGACTTGCCCTTGCCCATGCCGACGCCGCCATCGCCATCGCCCACCACGGTGAGCGCCGCGAACCCGAGAATCCGCCCGCCCTTCACCACCTTGGTGACGCGATTGACGGAGACCATTTTTTCGCGCAGACCGTCGTCGCGTTCTTCCGTCTGTTGAACTTTTTTGCTATTCGCTTTCGCCATTTTTAACCTCGTCCTTGCCTCGTCGCCGGGCCGTCAGAATTTGAGACCGTTTTCACGGGCGGCTTCAGCCAGCGCCTGAACGCGACCATGATACTGAAAGCCGGAGCGGTCAAAGGCCACCGTCTCCACGCCAGCGGCTTTGGCGCGTTCGGCAATCAGCTTGCCGACGGCGCAGGCCGCCGCCTTGTTGCCGCCGTTTTTGCTGCCATCCGGCAGATCTTTTTTGACCCCGGCTTCCACGCTGGAAGCCGCTGCCAGCACCTTGCCGCCGCAAGGACTGATCACCTGGGCGTAAATGTGCAGATTCGTGCGATTCACGCACAGACGCACCGCCTTCAATTCGGCAATTTTGGCCCTGGATTTGCGGGCGCGACGCAAACGCGCCTGTTTTTTATCAAGCATATGACACCCTTACTTCTTCTTGGTTTCCTTGAGAACAACCACTTCGTCGACATAGCGCACCCCCTTGCCCTTGTAGGGTTCGGGACTGCGATAGGCGCGAACTTCGGCGGCTACCTGACCCACCTGTTGCTTGTCCACGCCTTTGATGACGATTTCGGTCTGCGATGGCGTTTCCACCTTCACCCCGGCGGGCATCCTGTGCGCCACCGGATGCGAGAAACCGAGCGTCAGGTTGACCACGTCGCCCTGCGCCTGGGCGCGATAGCCCACGCCGACCAGCGTGAGCTTCTTTTCAAAACCCGCGCTGACGCCCGTCACCATATTGTTCAGATTGGCGCGCATGGAACCCCACATCGCGGAAGCGTTTTCCACGCCGCCGACGCGGGCACAAACCACTTTCGCGCCTTCAACCTTGACTTCGACCGCCGGATGCGCCGCTGTTTTCAGCGTTCCCAACGGCCCCTTGACGGTGATTTCCGCCGCATTGACGCTGACTTCCACGCCAGCAGGCAAGAAGATCGGATTTTTTCCAACTCTGGACATTTTCTCCGCCTCCCTTACGCCACAATGCACAGCACTTCGCCACCCACATGGGTCGCGCGCGCCTTGCGGTCGGTCATCACGCCTCTGGGCGTCGACACGATGGCAACGCCCAGGCCGTTCATCACGCGGGGAATGTCGCCAGACCCCTTGTAAATCCGCAGACCCGGCTTGGAAATGCGCTCGATGCGTTCAATCACCGGACGGCCCGCGTAATACTTCAGGGCAATCTCCAGCGTCGCCTTGTTGCCGGGAAGCGGCTTGACGGCAAAATCTTCAACATAACCCTCTTCCTTCAGCACAGCGGCAATCGCCGCCTTCAGTTTGGAAGCCGGCATCGCCACAGCGGATTTTTCCGCCATCTGGGCATTGCGTATGCGGGTCAACATATCCGCGATCGGATCGCTCATCGCCATATTTCTATTCTCCTTGGCTTACCAGCTTGCCTTGACAACACCCGGAATCTGACCATCAAAGGCCAACTCACGGATCTTGTTACGACACATGCCGAACTTGCGGAACACGCCACGCGGACGCCCGGTAAGCTGACAACGATTACGCAGCCGGGATGGGCTGGCGTTCCGGGGAAGCTGTTGCAGTTTCAAACGGGCTGCATAACGCTCAACGTCGGAAAGACTGGCGTCATTGATAACAGCCAACAGCGCCGCGCGCTTCTTGGCGAATTGCGCCACCAGAGCGCGGCGTTTTTCTTCGCGGTTAATCAGGGAAAGCTTTGCCATCCTGGCCTCAATTCTTGAAAGGAAACTTGAACGCGCCGAGTAGCGCCCTGCACTCCTCGTCGGTCTTGGCGGTGGTGGTGATGCTGATGTTCATCCCCCTGAGCGCGTCAACCTTGTCGTACTCGATTTCGGGAAAAACAATCTGTTCTTTCACGCCCATGTTGTAATTGCCGCGGCCATCAAAGCCCTTGCCGGCAATGCCGCGAAAGTCACGCACACGCGGCAACGCCACGCTGACCAGACGATCGATGAATTCATACATACGCGGACCGCGCAGCGTCACCATGCAGCCAATCGGATAACCATCACGAATCTTGAATCCGGCGATGGATTTCTTCGCCTTGGTGATCACGGGTTTTTGTCCGGCAATCTTCTGCATGTCGCCAACGGCGTTTTCCAACACTTTTTTGTCCGCCACCGCTTCGCCCACGCCCATGTTCAGCGTGACCTTGGTAATGCGCGGCGCTTCCATGACGGATTTGTAGCCAAAGCGCTTGACCAGCTCCGGCGACACCTCTTTTTTGTATATCTCAAACAAGCGAGCCATGTCGTTTCCTTACACCTTCACCAGTTCGCCGTTCGACTTGAACACGCGAACCCGTTCCGTTTTCTTGCGACCGCCCTCAACCGCCTTCACCTGGATGCGAACCTTGTCCGCCTTGCCGGTGGCCGGGTTGAACAGGGCTACGTTGGAGACATGGATGGGCATGGCCTTTTGCACAATGCCCCCTGTCTCGCCCTTGACCGGATTGGGGCGCACGTGCTTTTTGGCGATGTTGATGCCTTCCACCAGCACATGTCCGGTATCCACGCGCGACGTTACCGTACCGCGACGCCCCTTGTCCTTGCCGGCGATGACGATCACCTCGTCGCCCTTGCAAATCTTGTTCATCTCTGTCTGGCTCCTTAAAGCACTTCCGGCGCGAGCGACACGATCTTCATGTACCGCTCGGTGCGCAATTCGCGCGTCACCGGCCCGAAGATGCGGGTGCCAATCGGCTCCAGTTTGTTGTTCAAGAGCACGGCAGCGTTGCTGTCGAACTTCACCAGGGAACCATCCGAACGACGCACGCCCTTGGCGGTGCGCACCACCACGGCGTTATAGACATCGCCCTTCTTGACGCGACCACGCGGCGCGGCGTCCTTGACGCTGACCTTGATCACGTCGCCTATGCCGGCATAGCGACGGCGCGAGCCGCCCAATACCTTGATACACATCACTGAGCGCGCGCCGGTATTGTCGGCCACGTTCAGAACCGTTTGCATCTGAATCATTTTTTACTCCAACTTATCCCGCCAGCAAAGGCGGACAGTCTTGGATCCCGCAAGGGAGATTAATCTCGACCCGCAACCAGAAAAGACCGCGAGAAACAAAGGCGGCGATTCTGGCCTGATTTTTTTACCCCGTCAATCCTTTTTTGCGTCTTTTTCAATTTTTCCGGAGAACGGAAACGAAAACACGGCGAAGGGTAAAAAAACCGCACGCAGATCCGGACGGTTCGGGCATTCCTGTAAAACCCCAACGAACTTAACGCTTGGAGAACTGTTTACGACGGCGCGCCTTGTGCAGACCGACTTTCTTGCGTTCCACTTCGCGCGCGTCGCGGGTGACGAACCCGGCGCTGGAGAGCGCGGGTTTCAGCGTAGCGTCGTATTCCAGCAGGGCGCGGGTGATGCCGTGACGCACTGCGCCCGCCTGTCCGGATTCGCCGCCGCCAATCACATTGACCTTGATGTCGAAGCCTTCCAGCTGGTTGACCAGCGCCAGCGGTTGACGCACCACCATGCGCCCCGTTTCGCGGGAAAAGAAAACATCCAGCGGCTTGCCGTTCACAACGATTGCGCCGGATCCACGCTTCATGAACACGCGGGCTACCGCGCTTTTGCGCCGCCCCGTGCCGTAGTAATAACTGACTGCCATGTTTTTATCCTTGAATTTCCAGCGTCCGGGGTTGCTGGGCGGTATGGGGATGTTGCGCGCCAGCATAGCATTTCAGCTTTTTCAGCATGGCGTAGCCCAACGGCCCCTTGGGCAACATGCCCTTGACGGCCTTTTCCAGAATGCGCGCGGGAAAACGTTGCTGCATTTTGGCAAAGCTGGTTTCGTAAATGCCACCCGGGAAACCCGTATGACGAAAGTACTTTTTGTCTTCCGCCTTGTTGCCGGTGACGCGCAGCTTTTCCACGTTGGTCACGACGATAAAATCGCCGGTATCGACGTGCGGTGTGTAAATGGCCTTGTGCTTGCCGCGCAAACGGCGCGCAATCTCGCTGGCCAGACGACCCAGCACCTTGTCCGTGGCGTCCACCACAAACCACTCATGCACCACCTCATGCGGTTTGGCGGAAAAAGTTTTCATTGACGGCATCCTTTGCCTGCAAAAATCAAAAGAGGCAGGATTCTAGGCAGAAGCGCGGCGCATGTCAATCCTTCGCGACAAATTTGTCGTGGGTTTTTGACAGGATTGGTAACTTTTAAAACAAATGCTTCCATACTTGTATTACCGCGCATGACGTGGCGCGCTGTCGGGGCGCTGTCGACCTTCCATGCCCTGATGACGTTCGGCGAAGCGTCCACGGGGAGCGTCGCTGCCTTCGGTGACGGGTTTCCCCTGCAAGGCGACGGCGGGCTGATCGCCGCCCGCCGCGGGCAGCGTAACGAAGCCCAGTTTGACCACGTCGGCGAGTTTGGCGGCGGACATGATTTCGGCGACGCGCTGGTAGCGGGTGTCACGGTCGGCGGAAAGCTGTACTTCCAGTTGCGAATAGGTGCTGACTGCGGCTTGCAGGCTGCTTTCCAGCGTTTGCCCGTCCGTTTCCGCAAAGGGCGCGTCGTTCCAGTAGAGCTTTCCCGCGCCATCTATCGCCAGACGCAGGGTTTCCGGTTCGGTGTCCGCCGCTTCGCCGGAAGCCTGCGGCAAATCGACCTTGATGGCTTGCGTCATCAGCGGGGCAGTGACCAGAAAAATAATCAGGAGCACCAGCATCACGTCGACCAGCGGCGTGGTGTTGATTTCCATCATCGGGCGCGAAGCCCCGGAATTGAAGCTGCCGAACGCCATCTCAAGCAGCCTCTGCCGTGACGACAGGCACCGGTTTTTTGACCGGACGCAGTCGGCTGCTGCCCTGTGACGTGGGCAGGGGATAGCCTGTGGTGAAATAAGCGTGCAAATCGTGGGCGAAGGCTTTCATATCCGCCGTGATCAGGGAGATCGGGTAAAGACGTTGTAAGCTAACACGGCGGGAATGGCGACGAACAACCCGGCCGCCGTCATGATGAGCGCCTCGCCCACCGGTCCCGCCACCTTGCTCAGACTGCTCTGCCTGGTCGTGCCGATGCGCGCCAGCGCGTGATAAATACCCCATACCGTGCCGAACAGCCCGACAAAAAGCGCGGTAGAGCCGACGGACGCCAACAGGGTCAGCCCGCCTTCCAGCCTTGACGCGGTACGGGCGATGCTGTTGCGTAGCGCCCTTGTCACCAGTTCGCTGGCGGAGAGATGGGCATCGAGATGGCTCTGTTCATGCCAAAGGGATTCAAGATGATGAATCGCGCCCTGCCCCTGCGCCGCCATATCGTAAAAAGGCTTCAGGGGGCGAGTTTTTCCAGTCCAGCGGTGATGGTGGCGGAATCCCAGAAATTTTCCAGCGCGCGCGGCGTTTTGTGGCGCAGCGCCCAGACCAGCCAGGTTTTGCCGAGCATAATGCTCCAACTGGCAATCGACATGACGACAAGCACAATCACAATGATGTGCGAAACCGTGTCGCCCCGCGTCCAGACGGCGGCTTTGTTGGTGGCTTCGTCCAGACGAGTGCTGCCGGAACTGCGTTTGATTTCGATTTCTTGCGGATTCCCGTCGGGCTGCACATGAACGTGCAGCATGACCTTGCCTTCTTCGCGCATGCGCCGGGACATGGCGGGATAGATGGGCTTGGGATTACGCAAATAATCCGCATCAAAACAGGCTTCCACCAGCGCGTCCGTGCTGCCCGACGCCCCGGTGCTTTCCGCGGACGCACTGCTGCTGGCAGACGCGGAAGCCCCCGTCGCCGTCTGGGCGGACATCGCGGCGACAGGCGCGGTGGTCGGAGTCGGTTCAGGCGTCGGCGTCGGCGGTGATTCAGGAACAGGTTGGGGAACCGGCCTGGCAATGGGCTTGGGAACAGGCGGCTTGACCGGCGGGATTGGGACAGGGGGTTCCGGCGCGGCAGCCGCTGACGCGGCGGCATCGGACGCAGGCGCAGGATCGAGCAGGCTGACCTGAACCGGCGCGGCAAGCCGCGCCGGTTCAACCTCGCCGCGCGGCACGGCAAACAGCAACGCGCCATTCTGTCAGGAATGCAGCGTATTTACCCTGCGAAACCCGTTCCGAAAACGCTTGGTCAGGATTAAAAGCAAGTAAAATTCCCTGTTTCCTTTATTCAGATCCGTCCCATGACGACCCGCGAATCGGCATCGAGCTTTCAAAGCATCATCCTCACTTTGCAACGCTACTGGAGTGACAAGGGTTGCGCCCTGTTGCAGCCTTATGACATGGAGGTTGGCGCGGGAACCAGCCATACGGCGACCTTCTTGCGCGCCATCGGGCCGGAACCCTGGAAAGCCGCCTACGTGCAGCCTTCGCGCCGTCCCAGGGATGGGCGTTACGGGGAAAATCCCAACCGGATGCAGCATTATTACCAGTATCAGGTGGTGTTGAAGCCCGCGCCGGAAAACATCATCGATCTCTATCTTGGCTCGCTGGAAGCGCTGGGCTTCGATCTGAAGCAAAATGACGTGCGATTTGTCGAGGACGATTGGGAAAACCCGACGCTGGGCGCGTGGGGTCTGGGCTGGGAAGTATGGATGAACGGCATGGAGGTGACGCAATTCACCTATTTTCAGCAGGTGGGCGGCATTGACGTAAAGCCGATTACCGGCGAAATCACCTACGGACTGGAACGTCTGGCCATGTATTTACAAGGCGTGGAAAACGTCTATGACCTCATCTGGACGGAGGGCGTAGCCCCCGATCCGACAGGCGAACGTGGGAATACGCTTACCTACGGCGATGTCTATCTCCAGAACGAAAAGGAGCAGTCGGCCTACAATTTTGAGCATTCGGACGCAGATTTCCTGCTCGCAGCGTTCAACGCGCACGAGCGGCAGGCCGAACGCCTGATGGCGGCGCAACTGGCGCTGCCTGCCTATGAGCAAATCCTGAAGGCGGCGCATACCTTCAATCTGCTGGACGCGCGCGGCGCAATTTCCGTCACCGAGCGGGCGACTTACATCGGGCGTATCCGCAACCTTGCCAGAAGCGTCGCCCGGAGCTATCTGGATTCCCGCGCTCGTCTGGGGTTTCCTATGGCGTCGCGCGCGCATGCCGCCGAAGTGCTGGCGCAGCTCGAAAAGAAGGCGGCCTGATGATGATGACACAAACCCTGCTGATTGAACTTCTGGTCGAGGAACTGCCGCCCAGGGCGCTGAAAAAATTGGGGGAGGTTTTTGCCGACACCCTGTTCCGTTCCCTGCAAACCGCCGCCCTGACCACGGCGCAAAGCGTCGTTGCCGCCTACGCCACGCCGCGCCGTCTGGCCGCGCAGATTAGCCATGTCCTGCCCGCCGCCGCCGACCAACCGCTGACGCGCAAGCTGATGCCGGTCTCCGTGGGGCTGGACGCAGGCGGTCAGGCAACGCCCGCGCTCCTGAAAAAACTGGCGAGTCTGGGATTGGACGCAAACGTCGTCCCCCAATTGCGCCACCAAACGGATGGTAAGGCCGAGAGCCTGTTTCTGGAAAGCATCGCTCCGGGCGCGACACTGGCGGAAGGGACGCAGACGGCGCTGGAAGCCGCGTTGGACGCGCTGCCGATTCCCAAAGTCATGAGCTATCAGCTTGCCGACGGGTGGAATACGGTGCATTTTGTGCGTCCGGCGCACGCGCTCACCGCGCTGCACGGCGCGGACATCGTGCCGGTCGCCGTGCTGGGCCTGACGGCGGGAAGAATGACACAGGGGCATCGTTTCGAGGCGAGCGTCCATCCCGTCACCCTGAAACACGCCGACGATTACGCCGAAACCCTGCGCCGCGAGGGCGCGGTCATCGCCGCCTTTGCCGAACGGCGCGACGAAATCGCGCGGCAATTGGCGGCGGTAGCGGCGGGCGCGGGGTTGACGCCCATCGAGGATGTGGCGCTGCTTGATGAAGTCACCGCGCTGGTGGAACGCCCCAATGTGCTGATGGGACAATTCGAGCCGGCATTTCTCGCCGTGCCGCAGGAATGCCTGATTCTGACCATGAAGGCGAACCAGAAATACTTCCCCCTGCTCGACGCGAACGGCAAGTTGAGCAACCGCTTTTTGCTGGTAAGCAATCTCCATCCTGCCGACCCGACCGCCATCATCTGCGGCAACGAGCGCGTGGTGCGCCCGCGTCTGGCGGACGCCAAATTCTTTTTTGATCAGGATCGCAAAAAGACGCTGAAATCGCGCCTGCCCGCGCTGGCGAAAGTGGTCTATCACAACAGGCTCGGCAGCCAGGGTGAACGCAGCGCGCGCGTTGTCGCCATCGCCCGCGCCGTAGTCGACAACCTCATCGGTAACTTCGCCGAACTCTCCGGTAAGGACGAATTGAGCCGTGAGGTCGAACTCATTGGTCAATGGCGTTTCCGGCGTAAGGCCTTCGGCAAGAACGAATTGCGCCGCGCGGTCGAACAGGCGGCGCGGCTCGCCAAGGCCGATCTGCTCACCGACATGGTGGGCGAATTTCCTGAATTGCAAGGCGTCATGGGGCGTTATTACGCCGTAAACGACGGTCTGCCGCCGGAGGTGGTCGACGCCATCGAAGACCACTACAAGCCGCGCTTCGCGGGCGACGCGCTACCGCGCGGCAAGGTGGGACGGATCGTGGCGCTTGCCGACAAGCTGGAAACCCTGACCGGACTCTTTGGCGTCGGGCAGACGCCCACGGGCGACAAAGACCCGTTTGCGCTACGCCGTCACGCGCTGGGCGTGATTCGCATCCTTACGGACGGCGATCTGGATATGCCGCTGGATGCGTTGCTTGCCGCCGCCGCCGCGCCTTTCATCGCCGTGCAAGGGTTTACGCCCGCAACTACTGCGCTGTCCGCCTTCATCTTTGAGCGCCTCGCGGGCAACCTGCGCGAACAGGGGTTTACGGCGCAGGAAGTCGACGCGGTATTGAGTCTTTCCCCGCAACGGCTTGCCGACATCCCCAAACGCCTTGCCGCCGTGCGCGCCTTTTTGCAGTTACCGGAAGCCGAGGCGCTCGCCGCCGCCAACAAGCGGGTCGGCAACATCCTGAAAAAAGCGGAAGGCGTCCGCGCGGGCGCGGTGGATGCCGGATTGTTCCGCGATGCCGCCGAAGCCGCGCTGCATACCGCCTTGCAGGAAGTTGCGCCCCAGGCCGCCGCTGCCTTTGCCGCAGGCGATTACACCGCTTCGCTGCAAACGCTGGCGGCATTGCGCGCGCCGATTGACGCCTTCTTTAATGGCGTCATGGTCAATGCCGAAGACATAGCCTTGAAGCGCAACCGCCTGTCCCTGCTCACGCAGCTTTTCAAAGCCATGAACCGGGTCGCCAATCTTTCCCGGCTTTCGGCTTGAGGGGTTTGCCGCCATGAAACTTGTCATCCTTGACCGCGACGGCGTGATCAATTTTGATTCCGCCCAATACATCAAGAATCCGGCGGAATGGAAGCCCATCCCCGGCGCGCTGGAAGCCGTCGCCCGTCTGAATCAGGCCGGTTACAAGGTGGTCATTGTCACCAACCAGTCGGGCATCGGGCGCGGCCTGTTTGACATGGATACCCTGAACGCCATTCACGAAAAAATGTATCAGGCGCTCTTTGCCGTGGGCGGGCGCATTGACGCCATCTTTTATTGTCCGCATCCGGCGGATTCCGGCTGCGACTGCCGCAAACCCAGCCCCGGCCTGTTCAAGCGGCTTGCCGAATGCCTGAACGCCAATCTGGTCGGCGTACCCGCCATCGGCGATTCCCTGCGCGATCTGCAAGCCGCCGCCGCAGTCGATTGCCAGCCGATGCTGGTATTGACCGGCAAGGGCGAAAAAACCAGAGAAGAAGGCCATCTTCCACCCAATACCCTGGAATTCGCCGACCTCGCGGCGGCGGTCGAGCATATTCTCACGGGAGGCGAAGCGTGATTTTTCTGCGTTCCCTGGCGTTCTGGCTGCTGGTTAGCCTGATGACCATTCCTGTTGGCATTCTGCTTGCCCTGTTTATCCTGTTCCCTTTATCCACCCGCTTTTTTACGGTCAAGCTCTGGTGGACGGCCTTCATGTGGCTGGCGCGGCGTGTGGTGGGCGTGGAAATGCGGGTGGAAGGACGCGAGAACATCCCCGAAAAACCCGTGCTGGTGCTTTCCAAACACGAATCCGCCTGGGAAACCGTGGGGCTGCAATCCATTTTCGCGCCCGCCGTGTTCGTGCTCAAAAAAGAACTGCTGAAAGTGCCCTTTTTCGGCTGGGGGCTGGCGTCGCTCCGCATGATCGCCATTGATCGCAACGCTGGCCGCAAGGCGCTGCAACAAATGCTCGAACAGGGCAGGAACCGGCTGGACTCCGGCATCTGGGTAATCGTTTTTCCGGAAGGCACACGTGTGCCGCCGGGCGAACAGGTGCGCTACAAATCCGGCGCAGCCTACCTCGCGCTCAAGACCGGTTCGCCCGTATTGCCCGTGGCGCACAATGCGGGCGATGTCTGGCGCAAAAAAGCCTTTCGCATTCGTCCCGGCGTCATCACCGTCAGCATCGGCCCCGCCATCGCCACGCAGGGCTTGAAGGACACGCAACTCAACGCCGCCGTGGAAAGCTGGATTGAGGCCGAGATGCGCCGCATTGCCCCGCACCGCTATCCTGCCGTCGCGCCGCTGCCTCCTGCGCCGCCGGAGCATGACGATTCCCTTTAAACGCCCCGCGCGCCGCGCGTCGGCGGAACAACGCCAGATCGAGCTTCAGGGCGAGATCGTGGACTATTGCCTTGTCCGCAGCGTCCGCCGCAGTATCGGGCTTTCCATCAATCAACGGGGTTTGCGCGTGGGCGCGCCGCTTGCCGCCAGCCTTGCCCGCATCGAAAGCCTGTTGCGTCAGCAGGGCGATTGGGTGCGGGAGAAACTCGCGCGCTGGCGCGTCCATTCCGCGCTGACGCTGGACGTGGGCAGTGAATGCCTCTGGCTGGGGCAACCGCGCCTTCTGCGCCGCGCTGCTGGTCGCGTTCACCAATGCCGCGACGGTCAACTGGAACTGGTCGCCCGCGCGGATGAACCCGACCTTGCCGCCGCCTTTATCCGTTTTTGCAAGGCGCGGGCGCGGCCTTGGTTCCTCCCGCGTCTTGCCCATTACGCCGGATGTCTGGGCGTTCCCACGCCGCCGCTCATTTTGTCTTCCGCCAGAAGCCGATGGGGAAGCTGCAACGCCCAAGGCGAAATCCGCCTCTCCTGGCGGCTGATGCAGTTTGATCCGGCGCTGATTGACTATGTGGTGGCGCACGAGATCGCCCACCTGAAGGCAATGAACCACAGCCCACAGTTCTGGGCGATCGTCGAACAACTCTATCCCGACTGGCGCGCCGCGCGATTTACAATCCGCAACCTGACGCGCCAGCTTCCGCAACTGGACTGAACACGCCTTGCAAGGCGACAAACTCCGGCGGCTTGCGGCGCGCGCAGGTTGCGTCGTAAAACCAACTTCGGCTGAAACCCCGTCCGTTGAGCGCGTTGATAAGGTGGGAGCGAACCCTTGTCTGCCGCGCGATTTTCCTTTCCGCGCGACGGCGCGGTTATTGTCCTCTGAACCTTCTGGCAAGCGCCAGAATCATGCCTGCCGTCGCGCCCCAGATGCGGCGGGGCTGGCCCTGGCTTTCGCAGTCGATGACGTGGTAGGCGTGTTCTTTTCCCTTGTAAAAAAGGGATTCGCGCCGCTGGCGGGTCGGGTCGAACAGGCAGGCGAGCGGGACTTCAAAGATTTCCGCCACCTCAAAGGCATCCGGCGCCAGCGTAAAGGGCGCCAACAGCAGGGCGACGACGGGATGGATCAAAAATCCGGTGGCGGTGCGGTAGGTCGGCAGATAACCCAGTATCTGCGGCAGGTTCGGCACCAGACCGATTTCTTCTTCGGCCTCGCGTAACGCCGTATGTACGGGACTGGCGTCGCTTTCTTCCATGCGTCCGCCGGGAAAGCTGATTTGTCCGGGATGGTCGCGCAGATGCTCGGTACGGCGGGTGAGCAACACCTGCAAACCCTCCCCGCGCGATACAAGCGGGAAAAGCACGGCGGCGGGAATCAGCGCGGCTTCCGCCACGCCAGCGACCTTGTCCGTAAAATCGTCTTCATCGGTTGCCGCCACGGGTTCCGGCGCGAGGCAGGCCTTTACACGCGCCAGATCAACGGACATCGACATCAGTAATTTTGCGTCAGCGTCATGGTGTCGCCGTTGCGTTCCATTCTCGTGCGGTTCAGAAAGCTCATGCCCAGCAGCACATAGGGCATGTTTTGCGGCATCACCGAGGCCTCCACATTGCTCAGGGTAATGTCGCCCACCTTGACGCTGTTCAGGCGCAAGCGATAGCTGATCACGGCGCCGTTGGCCGTATTGGAAACGCCGCGTTCCGCGTGTTCCAGATCCAGTCCCAATCGTTGCGCGTCGGACGCGCCGATGGAGACCAGGCTTGCGCCCGTATCCACCAGAAAACGCGCAGACTGCCCGTTGATGCTGCCGTTGGCCTGAAAATGCCCTTGTCCATCGGCAATCAGCACGGCGCGGGCGTTCGCGCCGGAAGACTCCGCGCCGACCGCGTTTTGTCCGACCTTGAGCGCGCGCCGCTTGCCATCGACTTCCACCTGTACGCTCTCGCCCTGTATGGCAATGAGTTTGACGCCCTGATATTCCTGTCCGACGGACAGGGCGCGGGGCGCGTCGCCATTGATCATCAACATGGCCTTGCTGCCGATGATGCCCGCCAGTCCCACATTGGTCGCCCATGTCGGGAGCGCCAGAACGCCGATGCCAAGACACAGGGCCAAGGCTCTACAATAACGTCCCGGCCCGTTTTGCAAGGAGCTTTTCATGAATCCTGTCGCCATTTTTCGCCACTCTCCCACTGAAGGCCCCGGCTATTTTGCCATATTTCTGGAATCCCGCCGCATTCCGTGGGTTTTGATTCCGCTGGATGCAGGCGCGGACGTGCCGGAAAACGCCGACGCGTATTCCGGCCTGTGCTTCATGGGCGGGCCGATGAGCGTCAATGAAAACCTGTCGTGGATCGCGCCCGTCTGCGCCCTGATTCGGGACGCGGTTTCGCAGGATATTCCCGTGCTGGGGCATTGTCTGGGCGGGCAACTCATCAGCAAGGCGCTGGGCGGTGCGGTCAGCAAGAATCCCGTGCCGGAAATCGGCTGGAGCGTCATAAATGGCGGCGCAGACGCTGTTGCCCGACACTGGCTGGGCGAATATGCGGGCAAAACGCTGGACGTGTTTCAATGGCACGGCGAGACCTTCAGTCTGCCGCAAGGCGCGACGCTCATCGCCGAAAACGCCGATTGCGCCCACCAGATCGCCGCGCTGGGGCCGCACCTTGCCCTGCAATGCCATGTCGAGATGTTGCCGGAAATGATCGCCGTCTGGTGCGAACACTGGCGGGAAGAAGTCGCCATCCCGCCGCCGCCCAGCGTACAGACGCCGGAACGCATCCAGATGGAACAAGTGGAAAAGCTCCCGTTGCTGCGACAGATCGCCGACCAGATTTATGGCGTCTGGATTGCAGGTCTCAAAGGCGGCGCGTAGCGCATGCGCTGGGATATTTTCTGCAAGGTCATCGACAACTTCGGCGATGTCGGCGTCTGCTGGCGACTGGCGCGGCAACTGGCGGCGGAATACGCGCTGGACGTGCGTCTGTGGTTGGATGACCCCGCGCCGCTCGCGTTGCTTGCGCCCGACTTTGCAGCGGTTCCCGTCCAGGTCTGCCGCTGGCGAAATCCCTTGCGATTCAACGTTGCGGCAGAGGTGGTCATTGAAGCCTTCGGCTGCGAACCGCCGGAAAATTATCTTCAGGCGATGGCCTCCCGTCCGCATCCGCCCTGCTGGCTGAATCTGGAATACCTGAGCGCCGAAGACTGGGTGGAAGGCTGTCACGGCCTCCCTTCGCCGCATCCGCGCCTGCCGCTGGTCAAACATTTTTTCTTTCCCGGTTTTACAAAAAAGACCGGCGGCCTGTTGCGGGAAAGGGATTTGTTTGTCCGCCAGGCCGCCTTTCCCAGGCGCGACGCCTTGCTGGCGGACTGGCGACTGACGGCAAGCCCTGACTGTTTGCTCGTCAGCCTGTTCTGCTATGACAGCGCGCCGCTGGCCGCCCTGTTCGCCGCCTGGTCGGCGGATAGCGCCCCGCTCTTGTGCCTGCTCCCGCCGGGCAAACCGCTGGCAGCAACGCGCGCCGTACTGGGTGAAGCGCCAGACGGCTGGCGACTGGGCGCAGCGGGACAAATCCGCGTCGTTCCCATTCCCTTTCTGCCGCAGAACCGTTATGACGAACTGCTTGCTCGTTGCGACCTGAATTTTGTGCGCGGCGAAGACTCTTTTATCCGCGCGCAATGGGCGGCGAAGCCCTTTGTCTGGCAGCCTTATCCACAGGAAAACGGCGCGCATCCGCACAAATTGGCGGCGTTCCTGCACCGCTATGCCGCCGACCTGCCGGAGCGGACGGGCACGACGCTTGCCGCCTTCTGGCGCGACTGGAACGCTGGCGGCGCGGCGCTTTCCCGCCTCTGGCCGGAATTACGCCAGCAGCTTGAACCACTGGCGCGACGCGGAAAAAGCTGGCGCGGACATTTGTCGGCGCAGGACGACCTTGCGTCCGCGCTCGTCAAATTTTGCGCGACGCGGGTATAATCCGCCGTTTTGTTTTTAACGAATGCGCTGAATTATCATGAAAATCGCTCAGGAACTCCGCTCCGGCAATGTCATCATGGTGGGCAACGATCCGCTGGTGGTGCAAAAGACCGAATACAACAAATCCGGCCGCAATGCCGCCGTGGTCAAAATGAAATTGAAGAATCTGCTTTCTGGCGCGGCTTCTGAAGCCGTCTATCGCGCTGACGACAAGTTTGAGGTCGTGCAGCTCGACAGGAAGGAAGTGACTTACTCCTACTTCGCCGACCCGATGTACGTGTTCATGGACGCCGAGTACAACCAGTACGACATCGAAGCCGAGAACATGACCGACGCCCTGAAATACCTGGAGGGCGGGATGCCCTGCGAAGTAGTGTTCTATAACGACAAGGCCATTTCCGTGGAATTGCCCACCAGTGTGGTGCGTGAAGTGACCTATACCGAACCCGCAGTGAAGGGCGACACTTCCGGAAAAGTCATGAAGCCCGCCAGAATTACCACCGGTTTTGAACTACAGGTTCCGGCCTTCGTGGAAATCGGCGACAAAATCGAAATCGACACCCGCGCTGACGAGTATCGCAACCGCGTGAAGTGATCGGATATCCGTAAAAAACCCGGCGTTGCCGGGTTTTTTGTCAGTCAAAGATAGTTTTGCATTTGTCGTTCGTCTTCTTCCGCGCCGGTCAGGGAGAGGTAATTGACGCTGGCGGTCAGGTCGCGGTCGGCGGCCTCCTTGCTGTTCAGCTTGATTTGCAAACGCAGGTTATTCACGGAGTCCGCGTTTCTCAATGCGTCTTCGTAGCTGACCTGGCCGTTTTCATAGAGGTCGAACAACGCCTGATCAAAGGTTTGCATGCCCAGTTCGCGCGATTTCGACATGATTTCCTTGATTTCCTTGATGTCGCCCTGAAAAATCAGGTCGGAAATGAGGGGCGAGTTCAGCAGGATTTCAAAGGCGGCGACACGCCCTTTGCCGCCCTTTCTGGGCAAAAGACGCTGGGAAATCAGGGCACGCATGTTGAGCGAGAGATTCATCAACAACTGTTGTTGATGCTGATCCTCGGGAAAGAAGTTGATGATGCGCTCAATGGCCTGATTGGCGCTGTTGGCGTGCAGGGTAGCCAGGCAGAGGTGGCCGGTTTCGGAAAAGGAGATGGCGTATTCCATGGTTGCCCGGTCGCGGATTTCGCCCATCAGGATTACGTCCGGCGCCTGCCGCAGGGTATTTTTCAGGGCAGGTTCCCAGTCATCCGTATCCACGCCTACTTCCCGCTGGGTGATGATGCAGTTTCTGTGTTCGTGCACGTATTCAATCGGGTTTTCAATGGTGACGATGTGACCGTAGCTGTTTTCGTTGCGATAGCCAACCAGCGCCGCCAGCGAGGTGGTTTTGCCAGTGCCGGTGCCGCCCACAAAGACGACCAGCCCACGCTTGGACATGGCAACATCCTTGACAATGGGGGGGATGCCCAGTTCGTCAAAGGTGGGAATGACCATATTGATGGCGCGGCAGACCAGCCCGATGCGCCCTTGCTGGACAAAGGCGTTGGCGCGGAAACGACCGATGCCGCTGGGGGAAATGGCGAAGTTGCATTCCCGCGTGGCTTCAAACTCCGCCGCCTGCCGGTCATTCATGATGGAACGCGCCAGTTCCGCCGTATGTTGCGCCGTGAGCACCTGGTTGGAAACCGGCATCACCCGCCCGTCAACCTTGATGGCGGGCGGAAAACCCGCTGTAATAAACAGGTCGGAGCCTTTTTTGTTGTTCATCAGATTCAGCAGATCGTGCATGAATTTCAGTGCCTGGTCGCGTTCCATTCAAAACTCCTCTCGCATGGTTGCGCCCCCGTGTTTTTATCGTGGGCTGCCGTTTGTTTTATTACGTGGTCGGGAAAGTGGCCTTGTCGGCGGCGCGGTTACGCGCTTCGCTGGCGGAGACCACATTGCGGCGCACGAGATCGAGCAGACACTGGTCAAGCGTCTGCATCCCGCGCGATTGTCCGGTCTGGATGGAGGAATACATCTGCGCCACCTTGTTTTCCCGAATCAGGTTGCGGATGGCGGGTGTGCCGATCATGATTTCATGCGCCGCCACCCGACCACTGCCATCCTTGGTTTTCAACAGCGTTTGTGAAATGACGGCGCGCATGGATTCAGACAGCATGGCGCGCATCATGTCCTTTTCGGCGGCGGGGAACACGTCGATGATCCGGTCGATGGTCTTGGCGGCGGATGAGGTGTGCAGGGTGGCGAACACCAGGTGACCGGTTTCGGCGGCGGTCATGGCCAGACGTATGGTTTCCAGGTCGCGCATTTCGCCCACCAGAATCACGTCCGGGTCTTCCCGCAGGGCGGAGCGCAGGGCGTTGTTGAAGGACAGCGTATGCGGGCCGACTTCGCGCTGGTTGATCAGGCATTTTTTGGATTCATGCACAAATTCGATGGGGTCTTCCACCGTCAGAATGTGCGCGAATTCATTTTCATTGACGTGATTGATCATGGCGGCGAGCGTGGTGGATTTGCCCGAACCCGTGGGGCCAGTGACCAATACAATGCCGCGAGGATATTCGGAAATCTCCTTGAAAATCTCCGGACAATTCAATTGTTCCAGCGTCAGCACCTTGGAGGGAATGGTGCGGAACACCGCGCCCGCGCCCCGGTGCTGCACGAAGGTATTGACGCGGAAACGCGCCAGATTGGGAATTTCAAAGGAAAAGTCGCACTCCAGCGTTTCTTCATAGGTCTTGCGCTGCGAATCCGTCATGATGTCATAGGCCATGCCATGCACATCCTTGTGCTCCAGGGCGGGCAGATTGATTTTTCGCACATCGCCGTTCACCCGAATCATGGGCGGCAGGCCAGAAGAAAGGTGTAAGTCCGAAGCGTCGTTCTTGACGCTGAAAGCCAGCAGTTCGGTAATATCCATG
>JAIRZG010000128.1 GCA_031267345.1 Zoogloeaceae bacterium | reverse complement strand
TGGTGATGATGCTCGACATCAACCTTGATCGGCTGCGGCAGGGCTTCTGGCATTATCTGCCGTTGGGGGCATTCGTCGGTTTGGTGGTGGTGCTGGAAATGGCGCTGGTGCTGGTCAGCGACTATTTTCACGCGCCGGACGCGAGCCTGCCCGCAGCGGCGGCGACGGCTTCCAATACCCGTGAACTGGGGGCGCTGCTGGTGAGTAAATACACGTACCCCTTTGAACTGACGGCGGCGCTCCTGTTGCTGGCGATTGTCGCCGCCGTGGCGCTCACCTTCCGGGAGGCGAAAAAGACTCGCAGCACCGACCCGGAAGCGCAAATCCGGGTTCAGGCCGCCGAACGGATGCGATTGGTCGACATGCCGGTGGAACAACAGGAGTCGGCGGTACGGGATCAGGGATCGGAAAACGCTTCCCCGACAACAGACCCCGCGCAATAAGGACGAAAAACAATGTTTACCTTGAGCTTGAGCCATTTTTTGATTCTGGGCGCGATTTTGTTTGCAATCAGCATCATGGGAATTTTTCTGAACCGGAAAAACCTGATCGTGCTGTTGATGGCGATTGAATTGATGCTCCTGGCGGTCAACACGAATTTCGTCGCGTTTTCCCGCTATCTGCAAGACCCGAACGGGCAGCTGTTCGTGTTTTTCATCCTTGCCGTGGCGGCGGCGGAAGCGGCGGTGGGGTTGGCGATTCTGGTGTTGCTCTTTCGCAATCTCAAAAGCATTCAGGTCGATGACCTGAACCGGCTGAAGGGTTGAGTCATGGAAATCAAGACGCTTGCCCTTGTCGTTGTCCTTGCGCCGCTTGTCGGCGCGCTTGTCTCCGGCCTTTTTTGCCGGATGATTCCCCGCTGGCTGGCGGCGGGCGCGGCCATTACCGGCGTCGCCATGGCCTTCATCGCGTCGCTGCCGGTTTTTCAGGCGATTCAGGGCGGGGAAAGTTTCAATTTTCCCCTCTACACCTGGCTGAGCACGGGCGATTTCCAGTTTCAGGTTGGCTTTTTGCTCGACAGCCTCACCGCCACCCTGATGCTGGTCGTGACCTTCGTTTCCCTGATGGTGCACATCTATACGCTCGGCTACATGCGGGATGATCCCGGCTACAACCGCTTTTTCTGCTACCTCTCGCTGTTTACCTTCTCCATGCTGATGCTGGTGATGGCCAACAATTTCATGCAACTGTTTTTCGGATGGGAAGCGGTCGGGCTGGTCTCCTATTTGTTGATTGGCTTCTGGTATACCCGTCCCACCGCCATCGCCGCCAGTCTGAAAGCCTTTTTGCTGAATCGGGTGGGCGACTTCGGCTTTCTGCTCTGCATTGGCCTGGTGCTGGCGTCTTTCGGTTCGCTGGATTACGCGACGGTCTTCGCCCGCACGGCGTGGGTGCAGGGCGCGCTGTTGCCGGGAACCGACTGGTCGCTGATCACCGTCATCTGCATTTGCCTGTTTGTCGGCGCGATGGGCAAATCCGCGCAAGCGCCCCTGCACGCCTGGCTGCCGGATTCGATGGAAGGGCCGACGCCCATTTCCGCCCTGATCCACGCGGCGACGATGGTGACGGCGGGGATTTTCATGGTGGCGCGCATGTCGCCGCTGTTCGAGCTTTCCACCACGGTGCTGGCCTTCATCATGTTCATTGGCGCGATAACCGCGCTGTTCATGGGCTTTCTGGGGATCATCCAGAACGACATCAAGCGGGTCATCGCCTATTCCACGCTGTCGCAACTCGGGTATATGACCGTGGCGTTGGGCGCGTCCGCCTATTCCGCCGCCATTTTCCATCTGATGACGCACGCCTTTTTCAAGGCGCTGTTGTTCCTTGCCGCCGGCTCCGTCATCATCGGGATGCGCCACGATCAGGACATGCGCCGCATGGGCGGGCTGAAAAAATATATGCCGTTTACGCACTGGACATGTTTGATCGGCACACTGGCGCTGATTGGCGCGCCGTTCTTTTCCGGCTTTTATTCCAAGGACGCCATCATCGAAGTGGTGAGCCTGTCCACTATTCCGGGTTCCGGTTTTGCCTACTTCGCGCTGCTGGCGGGCGTGGTCGTGACTGCGTTTTATTCTTTCCGCCTGTATTTCCTGGTTTTCCACGGCAAGGAACGCTTTGGCAAGGCGCATACGGAACACGGGCGCGACAGCCATGCCGACCACGACGAACATCACGGCCTTGCCGCCGGAGAAACGCCGCGCGAATCGCCCCGGGTGGTGACGCTGCCGTTGATTGCGCTGGCGATTCCTTCCGTCCTCATCGGCTTTTTCACCCTCGCGCCCTTGCTGGTCGGCGACTTTTTTGACGGCGTTATTTATGTGGATGACGCTGCGCACGGCGCGATGGCGGCGTTTGCCGCCGAATTTCACGGCGCGGGGACGATGACGCTACACGCCCTGAATTCGCCCGCCTTCTGGCTGGCGGCGTCGGGTGTGGCGCTGGCGTGGTTCTTTTATCTCAAACGTCCCGATATTCCGGCGGCGTTGCAGCGGCGTTTTTCCGGCCTCCACGCCGTGCTGGAACAGAAGTATTTTATCGATCGCATTTATGAAACCGTCTTTGCGGGCGGGGCGCGGCTCATCGGGCGCGGCCTGTGGCGCGGCGTGGATGTGGCGATCATCGACAGTCTTGCCGTCAACGGCGCGGCGCGGGTCATCGGCTGGGGCGCGGCGCTTCTGCGGCGGCTGCAAACCGGCTACGTTCATCACTATGCGTTCACCATGATCATCGGTCTGGCGGTCTTTATCGGCCTCTGGGTTTCCTTCCCCCTGCTGTTCGGCATGGGAATGCAGGAATGGTGGTGGCGCTGGATTTACGCGCGCTAACAACAAAGGAACGCCATGTCGTCTTATCCCTTGCTTTCTCTCGCCATCTGGATCCCTGTCGCCGCTGGTTTTGCCGTGCTGGCGACGGGCGCGGATCGCAACGCGACGCTGGCGCGGCGGCTCGCCCTTGCAGGCGCGCTGCTCGGTTTTCTGGTGACGTTGCCCCTGTACGCGTACTTTGACGTGACAAGCAGCGCCATGCAGTTTGAGGAAATCCATGCCTGGATTCCGCATTTCAGCGCGCGCTATCACCTGGGCGTCGATGGCATTTCCCTGTTGTTCATCCTGCTGAACAGCTTTGTCACCCTGCTGGTGGTGCTGGCGGGCTGGCGAGTCATTGAGAATCGGGTGGCGCAATATCACGCTGCTTTCCTGATCATGTCCGGCTTGATGAACGGCATTTTTTCCGCACTGGACGGACTCCTGTTTTACGTCTTTTTTGAAGCCTCGCTGATCCCTTTGTACCTGATTATCGGCGTCTGGGGCGGGCCAAGGCGCGTTTATGCAGCCATCAAGTTTTTCCTTTACACCCTGTTGGGATCGCTGCTGTTTCTGGTGGCGATCCTCTATCTTTTTATCCGCTCCGGCTCCTTCGTCATTCTCGACTGGCATGTGTTGCCGCTGGCTTTGCACGAACAGATCTGGCTGTTTGTCGCCTTCCTGCTCGCCTTCGCCGTCAAGGTGCCGATGTTCCCGCTGCATACCTGGCTGCCGGACGCGCACGTTGAAGCGCCGACCGGCGGTTCGGTCGTGCTGGCGGCGATTGCGTTGAAGCTGGGCGCTTACGGCTTTGTGCGCTTTTCCCTGCCGATTACGCCGGACGCCGCGCATGAGCTTGCCGGGCTGATGATCGTCCTGTCGCTCATCGCCGTGCTTTATATCGGCCTGATTGCGCTGGCGCAGACGGACATGAAAAAGCTGGTGGCCTATTCTTCCATTTCGCACATGGGCTTTGTCACGCTGGGGTTTTTCCTCTTTTCCGCCATGAGCATCGAAGGCGCGCTGGCGCAGATGATTTCGCACGGCTTTGTTTCCGCCGCCATGTTCCTTTGTATCGGCGTGTTGTATGACCGGATGCATAGCCGCCAGATTGCCGATTACGGCGGCGTGGCGCAGACCATGCCGAAATTCGCCGCGCTTTTTGTGCTGTTTGCGATGGCGAACGCGGGGCTGCCGGCGACTTCCGGTTTTGTTGGCGAATTCATGGTGATTCTTGCCGCCGTAGAGTCCAGTTTCTGGATCGCCGCCGCCGCCGCCAGCACCCTGATTATCGGCGCGGCCTATACCCTGTGGATGGTCAAGCGGGTGATTTTTGGCGCGGTCGCCAATGACGCAGTGCGCGCGCTTGCCGACATCAATCGGCGCGAATTTTTTATCCTTGCCTTGCTGGCGCTCTGTGTGCTCGGCATGGGGCTTTATCCGCAGGCATTTACGAAGGTGATGCACGTTTCGGTCAACGACCTTCTGCAACACCTTGTCCTCAAAAAATATTGATTGACGGTAGCCGCCATGTTTGAAAATTTTGTCGTTCCCAATCTCCTGCCCGCCGCGCCGGAAATTTTTCTGCTGTGCATGGCCTGCCTGATTCTGCTCGTCGATCTCGGCGTACGTTCGCCGCGCCGAAGCCTGACCTTCCTGTTGACGCAAATCACGCTCGCCGTATCCGCCCTGCTGACGTTGTGGTACGCGTACGCGGAACTGATGCCGCCCGCGCCGGGCGAACCCGCCAGAGTGATGCTGACTTTTTACAATATGTTCATTGCCGATTTGTTGGGCAGCTTCCTGAAGGCGCTGGCCTGTTTTATCGTCATGGCGAGCCTGGCGTATTCACGCCGCTATCTTGAGGAACGCCGCAGCATTCCCCAGGGCGAATATTGTGTGCTTACCCTGTTCGCCACGCTGGGCATGATGGTGATGATTTCCGCCAATCATTTTCTCGGCCTTTATCTGGGAGTGGAAATCCTCTCGCTCGCGCTGTGCGCCCTGACGGCGCTGCAACGCGATAACGCGGCGGCCTCCGAAGCGGCGATGAAGTATTTTGTGCTCGGCGCGCTCGCCTCCGGCATGTTGCTCTACGGCATGTCGATGATTTACGGCGCGACCGGTTCGCTGGAAATTATCGAAGTGGCGGAGCAGGTGCGCTCAATGCGCAAGATGCAGGTGGATAAAACCGTGCTGGTCTTTGGTCTGGTGTTTCTGGTGGCGGGGCTGGCCTTCAAGCTGGGGGTCGTGCCTTTCCACATGTGGATTCCCGATGTCTATCACGGCGCGCCGACCTCCGTTACCTTGCTGATCGCCGCCGCGCCCAAACTTGCCGCTTTTGTCATGGTGATCCGTCTGTTGGTGGTCGGGCTGATCGGTCTTTCCGCCGACTGGCAATCCATGCTGATGCTGCTGGCGGTGCTGTCCATGGGACTGGGCAATCTGGTCGCCATTGCCCAGCGCAACATCAAACGCATGTTGGCCTGGTCGGCGATTGCCCACATGGGCTTCATGCTTCTGGGTCTGGCGAGCGGCGTGGTGCGCGACGGCAATCGTCATGTTGCGCTGGAGGCTTACACCGCCTCGCTTTTTTACATGGTGACTTACGTGCTGGCGACGCTGGCGGTGTTCGGCCTGATCATGCTGCTGTCGAGGCGGGGCTTTGAATCCGATGAGCTGGACGATTTCAAGGGGCTGAATCAGCGCAGTCCGTGGTTTGCGGCGATGATGTTGATTCTGATGCTCTCTTTGGCGGGGATTCCCTTTCTTGTCGGCTTTATCGCCAAGTTCGCCGTGCTGGAATCGGTGGTGATTTCCGGACAATACTGGCTCGCCGTGCTGGCGGTGCTTTTTTCGTTGGTCGGCGCGTTCTTTTATCTTCGCGTCATCTGGTTCATGTACTTCGACGCAGCGGACGCAAATGCCGCGCCTATTGAGGCCTCATTTGCCGACCGGACGCTGCTCTCGGTGAACAGCGTCCTGATCGCCGCCATCGGGATTTTCCCGCAATTCCTGCTGAACGCCTGCGGCTACGTGTTGGCGCGGTCGTTTTGAGGGGGTGACAGGCGCTGAAACATATACGGCATACCGTTGTTCGCTTGCAATGAGGAAATCGGCATAAGCTTCATTACGCCGTTTCCGTCTGCGGCGCGGCGTTCATCGCCAAGGCGTAGGCGAGCATGTTTTCGCCGGAAAGCGGCGGACTGTAAAAATAGCCCTGGAAGATGTGGCAGCCCAGTTTGCACAGCGTGTCGATCTGTTCCTGATTTTCGACGAATTCAACGACGATTTTTACGTCCAGCGCGCGGCACAGTTCGACGATGGTGGTGATGATCTCCACGCAGGTTCGGCTGGTGGCGACATCCTCGCTCAACACCTTGTCGATTTTCAGGGTGTTGACCGGAAAGTATTTCAGATACGCCAGCGAACTGTGACCCATGCCAAAATCATCAATGGAAATGACGATGCCCAAGTCATGAATCTGGTTCAGGATCCGGTTGTGCGGCGCGTCCGGATCCAGAGCGATGGACTCGGTGACTTCGATGCCGATCATGTGCCGTTGCAGGTGATGGCGTTCCAGGCAGCGAATCACCTTGTCCGGCAGGGCGGTGTCGCCCAGTTGCCGGATGGAGACATTGACCGAAGTCTTGAAGTCGTCTTCCAGTCCATGCTGTTGCCAGCGCGCCCGTCCGGCGCAGGCTTCATTCAGCACCCACAAGCCCAGAGGCTGCATGAAATCGCCGTCTTCGGAAATGGCGACCATGATGGGCGCAGGGATCAGGCCGTATTCCGGATGCCGCCAGCGCGCCAGCGCCTCGGCGCCGATGACCTTGCCGGAAATATGGTCGACCTGCGGCTGGTATTCGAGATACAGCCCCTTGCCCCGCTTCAGGGCGCGTTCCAGATCGCCCGCCAGCACCCGCGCCAGTACGCCAACTTCGTCGCCGCGATCCAGACACTTTTTGCCGGAAGGCCCGACGATGTTGTTACAGGCAATGTCCATGAGGGCGTTCATGGCCTTCTTTTGCCGTTCCATGCGTAGACGGTCGAAAATCTTGACGAAAGGGATATAGATCAAGGTTCCCAACGCCAGATTGAAACATTGCAGCAGTGTGCCCGCCAGCGCGCCGCCCGTGGCGAAATAGCCGCTCAGCAACGGCGGCGTCGTCCAGATGATGGCGACGCTCGCGCCCGGCGCAAGGCCATAATGAACCGCGACAAAACTGGTGAGCGTCAACGCCAGCGGCGTCAGGACGAAGGGCAGCAGAAAAACGGGATTGAGAATGACCGGCAGACCGAAGAGCAACACTTCGTTGATATTGAACAGACCGGGCGCAAGGGAGATTTTCGCCAGACGGCGGCTGCCATCCTTGCGGTTGGTGATCAGGAGCGCCGCCAGAAGACAGATCGAGGAACCGGAGCCGCCCATGAAGACAAAGGTATTAAGAAAGAGCTTGGTGACGACATACGGTGGCGGCGTCCCCGCCGCCTGCGCCGCGAGATTGCTGTTCGCGGCGGACTCAAAAATGTCACGGGTCATCGGGTCAAGCACATTGGCGCCGTGAATCCCGAAAAACCAGAAAACATGCGTGATGAAAACATAGGTGATGCCGGTATCGAGGGTGCTCTGGAAAAACCGGAAGGGGTACATCGCCAGATCATGCACGTACTGATGCACCGACAGACCGGTCAGCGCGCTGAAGGCAAAGGCAAAAACAGCAAAGAGAAATACCGTGATGATGCCTGGCAACAGGCAGGCAAAGGCTTGCAGAATGGACGCTTCCATTCCTTCCGCATAGATCAGCATTTGCAACTGCTTGATGCGCGCCAGATACAGGAAAATGCGCGCCGAGAGGATGGCGACGACCATGCTGACGAACAGGCCTTGCGTACCCAACTGTTGCGTGACGTTTCCCGCAGGCATGATGATCATCAGCGAGGCCAGCGCCACCAGCGCCGTAATGACCGGACTGACCGGATTCGCCAGGTAACGCTGGTTATACAGGGTGGCGAGGTGATAACTGATGCCGACGAGCAGCGGCAGCGAGAGAATGCCAAAAACGCCCTGCCAGACCAGATCGCCGATTTTCGACCAGTTCGGCCCGAAAAGCCGCGCCATGTTGTCCTGATAATCGGGGAAGGGCAGGTTGTTGATCAGGATGGCGAGCACACCCGCGACGACCAGCGGCAGACACAGCAAAAAGCCGTTGCGGATGGCCAGCATGGTCGGACTGAACGCCCAGTTGGGCGCAGTCAACGTGTAGATGCGGTCAAACAGGCGCTGACCCGATGTCGTCATGCGCGGATTCCTTTGTCTTTTTCATGCGCCGTAAAACCAGTTGTCGTTTTGCCGGGTGTTGCGCGTATCTGCAAGTATGCGGTACAACATTTCAGCGTCCGGGAAAGCGCGCGGGCGCGCGCCGCCGGACGCGACGGGTTGGTCAGGGCATTTTGCCTTTCCTGCCTTTGGCGTTTTGTTCCTTGACGCGCTTCATTTTCTCCCGGAAGCGGAGCGATTCGGCTCTGCGTTTTTCCGCTGCCAGCGCCTCGATTTCTTCCGGCGTTTCTTCCGTCTCCGACGCTTCCACCGTCAAAGCGGGCGGAACCTCTACGTCTGGCGTTGCCAGTGCAGGGACTTCCGCTTCCGGCGTCTCCATTGTCGGCGTTTCCGTCTCCGGCGTTTTTTCCGCTGCCAAAGCCTCTGTTGCCGGAGTTTCCGCCTCCGGTGTTTCCTGTGTTGACGCGGCCGATGCTTCTTCCGCTTGCGGCGTTTCCGTCTCTGGCGCTTCCACTGTCAAAGCGGGCGAAGCCTCTACGTCTGGCGTTGCTGGTGCAGGGGCTTCCGCTTGCGGCGTTTCCACCGTCGGCGCTTCCGTTTCTGGCGCTTCCACTGTCAAAGCGGGCGAAGCCTCTACATCTGGCGTTGCTGGTGCAGGGGCTTTCGCTTGCGGCGTTTCCACCGTCGGCGCTTCCGTCTCTGGCGCTTCCACTGTCAAAGCGGGCGGAGCCTCTACGTCTGGTGTTGCCAATGCGGGAG
>JAIRZG010000083.1 GCA_031267345.1 Zoogloeaceae bacterium | reverse complement strand
AATGGATTTGCATAAGCTCAAATCAACGCTGGAAGCGGCGCTGCTGGCGGCGCAGGAACCGCTTGCGCTGGCGGACTTCAAAAAAATGTTCGACGACGAACCGGGCAACGATCTGTTGCGAAAATGCCTGGAGGAATTGCGCGCGGACTGGCGGGAGCGTCCGGCGGAACTGGTGCAACTGGCTTCTGGCTGGCGCTTTCGCACCCGCGCCGAATACATGCCCTGTCTGGAGCGTCTGAGTCCGGAAAAGCCGCCCAGATACTCGCGCGCCGTATTGGAGACGCTCTCCATCATTGCCTATCGCCAACCGGTGACGCGTGGCGACATCGAGGACATTCGCGGCGTCGCCGTCAATACCAACGCCATTCGCGCGCTGGAAGAACGCGGCTGGATTGATGTGGTCGGACACCGTGAAACGCCGGGGCGTCCGGCGCTCTACGCCACCACCCGCAAGTTTCTCGATGATCTGGGTCTGCGGGCCTTGAGCGAACTGCCTGCGCTGGAAGCCGCCGTTATCCACCCCAACCTGCTGGAGCCTGTCGATGCGCCCTAAAAAAACCCCTTTCCGTTCGCCTTCCGGCGCACCCGCCAACGCGTCCGCCGTTTCCCGCAACGCGCCGCCGGACGAACGGCGCGGTCGCCGCGGCGCGGCGCGGCATGTTCCGGCGCCGCCGCGCCATCCCGAACCCGTCGCCAGCGAGCGTCTGCACAAGGTTCTGGCGCAGGCGGGTCTGGGTTCGCGGCGCAAAATGGAAGAATGGATTGCCGCCGGGCGGGTGCAGGTCAACAACCGGCAGGCGGAAACCGGCATGAGCATCGGCCCCAAAGATCGGGTAAAGGTGGATGGCAAGCTCGTCACTCTGCATTTTTCCACGCGCCTGCCGCGTGTTGTGCTCTATCACAAACCGGAGGGCGAGATTGTCTCGCGTGACGATCCGGAAGGCCGCCCCAACGTCTTTTCCGCTCTGCCGCGTCTGCGTGGCAGTCGCTGGGTGGCGGTGGGTCGGCTGGATCTGAACACCTCTGGCCTCATTTTGTTTACCACCTCCGGCGAACTGGCGAACCGGTTGATGCACCCTGGCGCGGGACTGTTGCGCGGCTACGCGGCGCGGGTGCTGGGCGAACTCACGGAAGAAATCCAGGCGCAACTGCTGGCAGGCGTCGCGCTGGAAGATGGCCCCGCCAGCTTCGCCAGTCTGGAAGACGCGGGCGGGCAGGGCGTGAACCACTGGTATCGCGTTAGCCTCTTGGAAGGCAGGAACCGCGAAGTGCGGCGCATGTTTGAGGCCGTGGGCAGCAAGGTCAGCCGCTTGATCCGCGTCCGCTACGGCCCCTTCGTCCTGCCGCCGCGCCTGAAACGCGGTCGCACCCTGGAACTGGAAGAAGCCGAAGTCGAACGCCTGATCGCCGGATTGAAAGAACACGCTGATAAAGCATCCGATGCCTGATTCGGCGCAGGTGCATGGTCGGATCACCCCGAAAAACGCGACAAGTGCTGTTCCCCCCTTCACGGGGAGGGGTTCGCTTTCAATTTCTCCCTTCAAGGGGAGGGAGAAAGTGCTTCGGCGCGTCGCCCGGCGGAAGGGAAGGAGAAAAATGCCCGGACCTCTGGAAGGAAAGGAAAAGCGGGCGCTGTTCCTGTTGCGCCATGACGAACATATCCATGCGATTGCCCTGCCTGATCCCTGCTCTCTGGCGTCTGATCCCTGAAGTAGCGTATCCTTTCGCCTTTGGCGCATCCTTTGATGCGGAATTCACGTTTTTATGTTTGCTTTCCGGAGACTGAACATGTTTGCAAAATGCGTAAAATCGTTCCTGTTTGTTTTGTTGTCGCTTGCCTCCTTCGGCGCGCTGGCGCATGTGGGGCATGGGGACGCGCCGGGGTTGGCGGCGGGATTTCTGCATCCCCTGACCGGCGCGGATCACCTGATGGCCATGCTTGCCGTCGGCATCTGGAGCGCCATGACCACGCGCCGCGTCTGGGTTGCGCCGATCTCCTTCGCCTCCCTTTTGCTGGTCGGCGCGTTGCTGGGACTGGCGGGGCTGCATTTTCCGGTCGTTGAGCCGATGATTGCCGCTTCGCTGCTCGTCCTTGGCCTGTTGCTCGCCAGTCAGGCGCGGTTGCCGCTCATGGCGGGGGCAGCGCTGACCGGCGCGTTTGCCCTCTTTCACGGCGCGGCGCATGGCGCGGAACTGGGCAGCGCCAGTCCGTTGGCCGCCATCATCGGTATGGTGCTGGGCACGGCGCTGATTCATGTCGCCGGCCTCTTGCTGGGGCGTCTGTTGCTGGCGCGGCATGTGCTCTGGGCGCGACTGGCGGGCGGCTGCATCACGATTTTCGGCGCGGGTCTGTTGACGGGCGTACTCTGAACTCGGAAGACCAACATCAAGCCGCGACACGCCGCGCGCGTCCTTGCCCGATGAGCCCGGAAAGCGACATCTATCTGGTCGGTCTCATGGGATCGGGCAAAACCACCATAGGTCGCCAGGTTGCCAAACGATTGGGGCGCGACTGCGTGGATTCCGACCACGAAATCGTGACGCGCACCGGCGTGAACATCCCCACCATTTTTGAGATCGAAGGCGAAACCGGATTTCGCCTTCGGGAAGCGCGGATTCTCGCGGAGATCATCCAGCGCGATCACCCCCCGATTGTTCTGGCGACGGGTGGCGGAATGGTGCTGACGGAGGAAAATCGCCGTCTGTTGCGCGCCAACGGTTGGGTGGTGTATCTGGATGTGCCGCCCCGTTTTCTCTGGACGCGCACCCGGCATGACCGCAATCGACCGCTGTTGCGGGTGGAAAATCCGCTCGCCTGTCTGGAAGCCCTATACGCGGCGCGCGATCCCCTGTATCGGGAAAGCGCGCATTTTGTCATCCAGGGCGGCGAAACGCCGTCGCATGTGCTGACGCAAGCCCTGCTAAAGGAATTCAGCCAACAATGCCAACCGTCGATGTAGCCCTGGGCGAACGCGCCTATTCCATTCACATCGGGCGCGGCCTGCTCGCTGATCCGGCGTATTGGCCTGCCCGGTTGTCGGGGCGGTTGGTCGCGGTGGTCAGCAATGAAACCGTCGCGCCCCTGTATCTGCATCGTGTGCAGAAAAGCCTGCTGGCAGTGGGCGCAAAGCCGTTTGCGGTTGTTTTGCCCGATGGCGAAGCCCATAAAAACTGGCAAACCCTGAACCGGATTTTTGACGCCTTGCTGGAACGGCATTGCGAGCGCGGCAGCACCTTGATTGCGCTGGGCGGCGGCGTCATCGGCGATATGGGCGGCTTTGCCGCCGCCTGTTACCAGCGCGGCATGGCGTTCATCCAGACGCCGACCACCTTGCTGGCGCAGGTGGATTCTTCCGTGGGCGGCAAGACGGCGATCAATCATCCGCTGGGCAAGAACATGATCGGCGCTTTCCATCAGCCGTCGCTGGTGCTGGTCGACATCGCCACCCTGTCTACCCTGCCGCAGCGTGAACTTTCCGCCGGCATGGCCGAAGTCATCAAATACGGCCTGATTCGTGACATGGATTTTTTATGCTGGCTGGAAGACAACATGCAACGACTGATGGCGCGTGACGAAACCCTGCTCACCGAAGCGGTGTATCGCGCCTGTCGGCACAAGGCGGAAATCGTGGTCGCGGACGAACGCGAGCAAGGCGCGCGCGCGCTACTGAATCTGGGACATACCTTCGGTCACGCGATTGAAACCGGCCTGGGCTATGGCGTCTGGCTGCATGGCGAGGCGGTGGCGGCGGGAATGCTCATGGCGGCGCGTCTTTCCGCGCAGATGGGTTGGCTGTCGGCAGCGGACATAAGCCGCGTCGAACGCCTCCTGATCGCCGCCGCCCTCCCGGTCCGTGCTCCGGATCTGGGTGCGGAACGCTATCTGGAACTCATGCGCCACGACAAAAAAGTCCACAATGGTCGTCTGCGCCTCATCCTGCTCAGCGCTTTGGGGAACGCCGTAATCAGCGAAGCCGCCAGCGCGGCGGAGATTGCGGAAGCGATCCGGGAACAGACGGACGCAACGCGGTAAAGCCCAACACCCCCGCACGGCGTGGCGGGAAAACGACGATCCCATCGCAAAAGCGGCGAAAGCGGGAATCCATAAAGACTTGAAAACACGGGATTCCCACTTGCCAAAGGCGTGACGAAACTACGCGACCAGCGCCATCTTGCGTCGCAAAAACGCGATTTGCGTTTTCAGGGGCAGGGCTTTCGGGCACATGTCGTGACAGGCCAAAAGCGACATGCAGCCGAAAACGCCGGCGTCGTCGCCGATGAGTTCAAAGTAATCATCGTCGTCGCGCGTATCGCGCGGGTCGATGCGGAAGCGGGCGATTTTGCCGAAGCCGACCGCGCCGACAAAATCCGGACGCATCTGCGCCGTACCGCAGGCGGCGACACAACAACCGCATTCGATGCAGCGATCCAGCTCGTAAATGGCTTCGGCGGTCTCCGGCGCCATGCGTTCTTCGATACGCTCGAGGTCGGGTTCCGCTTCTTTGGCGTGCAGCCAGGTTTGCAGACGTTCGCTCATGCCGCGCATCCATTTGCCCGTGTTCACCGAAAGGTCGCCGATCAACGCGAAGAAAGGCAACGGCGTGAGCGTGCTTTCATCCGGCAGGTCGGCAATCAGGGTGCGACAGGCCAGACGCGGACGCCCGTTGACCATCATCGCGCAGGAGCCGCAAATGCCGGCGCGACAGACAAAATCGAATTGCAGGGTCGGATCCTGATGCTCGCGCAGTTCGTTCAGGGCAATGAACAGCGTCATGCCATCGGCGGCTTCCAGCGCGTAGCTTTGCAGACGCGGCTCGGAAGCCTTGTCCTGCGGGTTGTAGCGCAGGATGTTGAGGGTAATGCAGCGGGAAGTCTGGAAATTTTCGGCGTTCATTTGTAGTTCCAACATTCAAGGGCCGTCATTTCTGCGCAAGCGGGAATGACGGTAGAGGCGGCGCATTTGATTTTCAAAATAATATTTACAGCGGTTCGTCCAGCCGTTCATTCCTGCCTTGCAGGCGGGCGGGGAGTTTGTCGAGGTAGGGCATGAGTTCCTGTTGCAGGGCGAAGCGGTCGCCGCCCGCCAGTTGGACGTGGTTTCTGGTGCGTTCGACGGCAAACTGACGCTCGGCGGTGTCGGGATGCTCGATGTGGTTTTTCGCGCCGTAGCCGCGCCAGCCGGGGGGGAGTTCCATTTCGTTTACGTTCAACGCCTCATATTCCAGACGCGGCAGGGTGGCTTCTTCTTCCGTTTCTTGCGGCCAGAAAGCTAGGGTGCGTTTCAGCCAGTCGCGGTCGTTCCTTGCCGGAAAATCCTCACGGAAATGCGCGCCCCGGCTTTCGGTGCGCTGGTACGCGCCGTAGGCAATGGTCAAGGCCAGCTTCAACATGCGGCGCACGCGATAGGCGGCGACCAGTTCCGGGTTGCTGCCCCGGGTCTTGCTCCTGACGCCGATATGACGGCTTCTTTGCAGCAGGCGTTGCAAGTGGGAGACGCCATCCTGCAAGCCGTCAGCAGTACGGAAAATGCCGACGCAGCGGGTCATGATTTCCTGCATTTCGGTGCACAGCTTAAAGGCGTTTTCTTCGCCGTTTGATTGCAGCAGGGCGAGGAGTTTGGCCTCTTCGCGGCGCACAAATTCCCGCGCCAGCGCGATGGGCGCGGCGCGGTCGTTTTCCGGATCGTCGCAAAAATCCGCTGCCGTCTCGCCGACGATCATGCCCGCGACCACCGTTTCCGCCACCGAATTGCCGCCCAGCCGGTTAAAGCCGTGCAAATCCCAACAGGCGGCTTCGCCCGCCGCGAACAGTCCCTTGAGATACGGTGATTCGCCGGTATGTCGGGTACGCACGCCGCCCATGGTGTAATGCTGCGCCGGACGCACGGGAATCCATTTTTCCGCCGGGTCTATGCCAAGGAAGTATGCGCAGATTTCCTTCACTTCGCGCAGGTTGTGTTCGATGTGGCGGCGTCCCAACTGCGTGATGTCCAGCCACAGATGCGGCCCGAAACGCGAGTCGACGCCCAGCCCCTTGCGGATGTGCTCCTCCATGCGGCGGGAAACGACATCGCGCGAGGCGAGTTCCTTTTTTTCCGGCTCGTAGTCGGGCATGAAGCGATGTCCTTCCGCGTCGCGCAACAGGCCGCCGTCGCCGCGACAGCCTTCCGTGACCAGAATGCCCGCCGGAAAAATGCCAGTCGGGTGAAACTGCACGGCTTCCATGTTGCCCAGCGCCGCCACGCCGGTTTCCAGCGCCAACGCGTGACCCATGCCTTCGCAGATGACGGCGTTGGTGGTGACGCGATACAGCCGTCCCGCGCCGCCGGTGGCGATGACCGTGGCGCGGGCAAGGCAGGCGAACAGTTCGCCCGTCATCAGATTGCGCGCCACCGCGCCGTAACAGCGTTCGCCGTCGTGAATCAGCGCCAGCGCCTCACAGCGTTCCTCTACCGTGATGCCCTGGGCAATCGCCTGATCGCTGACGGTAAACAACATGGCGTGACCGGTGCCGTCGGAGACATAGCAGGTGCGCCATTTTTTCGTGCCGCCGAAATCGCGTTGCGCGATCAGGCCTTCCGCCGCGTCGCGTTCGGTGATGGTGACTTTTTCGTTGTTGATGATGACTTCGCGGTCACCGCTTTTCACGCGGCTCCACGGCGTTCCCCAGGCCGCCAGCTCGCGCACGGCCTTGGGCGCGGTATGGACGAACATGCGCGCCACCACCTGATCCGCGCCCCAGTCGGAGCCGCGCACGGTGTCTTCAAAGTGGATGTCTTCCGTATCGCCCTGTCCCTTGATCACGTTGGCCAGCGACGCCTGCATTCCGCCCTGCGCCGCCGCCGAATGCGAACGCTTGGGCGGCACGAGCGACAATACCATTACCTCGTGTCCGCGCTTCGCCGCGCCAATCGCCGCGCGCAAACCCGCCAGTCCACCGCCGATGACCAATACATCCGTAATCCGCGTTTTCATGGTGCGTCCTCTGCGGGCGGATTGCGGCGCGGGAAATCGCCTTCCGGCGCGAGTTCTTGCAGCCAGAGCGGCAGGTCGGCGGGTTGGTAACGCTCGCCGTAACGCGCCTGATGTTCAAAGCCGATTTTCATATACGCCCCCAGCGTCATCAAGCCGAGCAGGAGGAAAAATCCGGTCAGCGCCCATTTCAGCTTTTTCAGGAAATTCCGGGAAAACTTCGGCCAGTTCCATTTCATCGCCAGCCGATAGAGACCGATGCCGCCATGCACTTCCACCGCCAGCAGCATCACGAGATAAAACGGCCACAAGCCGTCACTCCACATGCGGTCGGACGAGGCGTAGGGGCCGATGTTCTGCGGCCACGCCAACATCTGGTAGAGATGCGCCGAAGCGAGGAAAAAGAGCGCAAAGCCGGTGTAGACCTGCCAGATCCACAGGGTCGAATCCTCATGCCGCATGGCTTTTACGTGCGCCCGCATTTTGCGATATTGCCGGTAATCGCCGGGGAATTTGCGCATCGCCAGCAGCGCGTGCAGGACAAACAACAGCAGTATCCCCGCCGCCACGCCGGAGACCAGACGCGGATACGCGCCGCCGAAGAAAAAATAGCCCTCGAACATGCGGGTAATCGACCACATGGTCGTTTTGCCCAGCAGGATGGAGGCGACAAAGAACATGTGCCCCCACATGAACAGGGCGAGCGCCAATCCCGTGCCGCTTTGCAGCAAATCCAGCCGCGCCGGCCAGCGGCTTTTGCGCGGATGTTCGACCAGATCGGATTGAACGATGAAAACGCTTGTCGGCACGACAGACTCCCGAAGAGTAACCCGTAAAGTCCGTCATTTTATGCTGCACTGCAACAAAACGCAAAGCGCAAAGTGGAGGGCAGGGATCAGGGACGGGTTTGCTTTATTCCCGTCCTTTGCGGGGGGCGCGATTTATCGCGCCTGTCTGTTCGCGCCCCGGCGACGGAGCAGCTGCCACGTCAGCGGCAAAAGCAGCAATGCCGTCTGCGCGCCCAGACTTTGCGCGGTGGGCGCGATACCGAGCCAGCTGATGTGCGGGAAACCGGAAAGATAGATGCTGGCGATCCAGCCTGCGGCCTGGAGCTCGACGATGGCCTGACCGAGAAAGACTACGGCAAGGCCGTAGAGCAATACTGAGGTCGCGCCGAAAAAGAGTTTGAACGGCAGGCGCAGCGCCGCGTGGCGCATCAGGAAAAAGAAGACGACGAGCAACAGGGCGGCAACGCCCAGTCCCGCGTAAAGAAAAGGCTCCTGCCCCGGCGATTGCAGCGCCAGGGCCTGATAAAACAGCACGGTTTCCGCGCCTTCCCGATAGACCGCCAGACAGGACGCGCCGGAAAGCGCCAGCAGGGAACCCTTGCCCAGGGCGGCGTCCATTTGTCGGGCGATCCATTCTTCCCAGCGTTTGGCTTCGCGCTTGGCGAACATCCAGCAGCTCACATAAAACAGCACGGTAGAGGCCGCCAGCATGGTCACGCCTTCCACCACCGCCAGCGGCGCGCCCGTGGCCTGAAGAAAATTATTCACCGCCCAGCCGGTCAGGATGGACAAGGGAATGGCGACCGCCACGCCCGCGTAAATGACCCATACCCGATCCGCCGCGCCCGCGCGCCGTAGATAGGCCGCCAACGCGCCGACCACCAGCATGGCCTCCACGCCCTCGCGCAGCAGGATGGTCAGCGCCTTCAAAAACGTGCCGCCGCCGCTGGCGCTTTCGCTTTCGGCGTAAAGCGTCCGCGCCCGCGTGAGCAGGGGTTTCAATTCCTGCCAGGAGGCTTCCAGTTGCGCTTTCGGCACACCGCGCATGGCGTTGCCGTTCAGCGCGCCGAACAGCACTTCCAGTTCGTTTTTCAGGTTGGAATCCTTGAGCGCCAGATCGAGTTCCAGGTTTTCAAAGCGTTCAAAATAGAGCGCCGAAAATTCGCTGGCGGCGGCGAGCGAATGCGCCGGATCGTAGGCGGCGACACTGGCTTCGCCGCGCGCCAGGATGTCGGCGATCACGGCTTCGCCATCGAGGGGTTCGGCGTGAAGGACGAGCGAAAAAAGGGCAAAAACGAGCGTAAAGACAAAGCGGTAAAGCGTCGACATGGGACTTCCTTTCATCATAAAACCAACTCTGGTTGAAACCCCGCCCTGTAGGGGCGACCGTAGAGGCGCGATTCTCGCGCCTGCCCCACCACCCATATCTGCGAGCGGCTGCAAGCCGCCCTACATTCTTGCTGGCGCGGGTTGAACATCGGCAAGCATCAGGTTGTACAGGCGGCGGGCGCAGATTTTTATCCGCGCGGGCGCGTCGGTTCGTCCGGCGGCGTAGCGCCAGTCGGTATAGGCCAGGGCAAGAGCGGTCATCTCCTTTTCCCAGAGCGGGCGGGCAAGGGCGACGCGGCGGGCGAAATTGCCGGGACATTCCCAGGCCTCCAGCGGGAATCCGCGCCGCTTCAGCAGACGACAGACGCGCCGCCATTCGCGTTCGGGCGGCGGCAGATGGCGGCTGGCGCGAAGTTGGGCGAGAAGCTGCCCGATGAGCATCACCAGCGCGCTGCCCAGCGTCGCGCCGCCCAAAAGCCAGAGCCAGGCAAATCCGCCGCTCAAGCCGCCAAGCAGGGATTGCTGCGTTTCCGCGTCAAGGCGGAACATCCAGCGTCCCAGGAAATCGCCCGGATCGGGCAGGCGCCAGCCGTCTTCCAGCGCGGCGGGCGCGAGCGCTACGGCAGTGAACGCGCCGGAAGGCCGTTCTTCGCTGTTCTGCGGGTTGGACGCGGGCGTTTGCGGCTTTGCCGCCTCCGGTTTCGGCGGCTCGGTTTTTGGCTTGGGCGGCGTTGGTTTGGGTTGCGTTGAGGCCGCGCCATTGAATCGTTCCGGCGCGATCAGATCGATGGGGTCGATGCGTCGCCAGCCGCGTTGCGCTTCCCAGATTTCCGTCCAGGCGTGGGCGTGGCTTTTCTTGACGATTACATAATCGGTCAGCGCCATCAGCTTGCCGCCGCGATAGCCGGTAACGAGCCGCGCCGGAACGCCAGCGGCGCGCATCAGGAAAACGAAGGTTCCGGCGTAGAGGTCGGCGTTGCCCACGCGCGTCCCGAACCAGAAGTTATCGAGCGCGTCCGGCCCTTCCTGAAAGGCGAACTGGTCGCGCAGCTTGTAGCCTTCCTGCGCCAGCGCGGCGAGGACGGTTTTATAGCGGTCTTCGACATTCGGCAGGGTGGCGAGTTCCGCGCCCAGCGCCTTGAGGCGCGGATTGCCTTCTGCGGGCAGGGCGAGGGCGCGTTGGCGCAAGGTTTCCGGCAAGTCGCCGCCCGCTTCCCAATCCAGCCAGGAACTCAACTGGTAGCTCGCTTCTGCGCGCACCGGACGATGCGAGAGCACCTGCCAGTCCGGGCTGATGAAGGCTTCACTGGTCAGGGAGGAGGGCAGATCAAGGCCGTACAGCCAGAGGCGCTCGTGCGGGGTCAAGCGGATGCGGTAACGGATTTCCTGTGTTTTGCGTTTTATGGTGGCGGCGAAGGCGCTGGCCTTCGTCCAGCCCTGACGCATGAGTTTGCGCCCCTGTCCGGCTTCGTATTCCGCGTCGAGCCGCCATTCCAGGCCGTCAAAATCGTAATACACCGGCCCGCGCCAGTAGAGCAGACTGGTGGGCGGAACCCAGTTTTCAAATTCCGCCACCAGCACCGGCTGGCTTTCGGCAACGCCGGTCTGCGTCTGTCCCTGACCGGGTTTCAAACGGGTGGAGACGCCCAGGCCCTGACTGGATTTTTCCAGGCCAAGGGTGAGCGGCAGGCCGAAGGAAAGGCCAATATCCCACAACGGGCCGGGAATGCGCGGGAAAAAGAGAAACAACACGGCCGCCAGCGGCAAGGCCAGCAGGATGCGCCCCGCGTTGCGAAACAACGCCGTTC
>JAIRZG010000113.1 GCA_031267345.1 Zoogloeaceae bacterium | reverse complement strand
GAAAGACGAAAAAGACCGGAAAGCCGACGCAACGCCGCAGAACATTCGTCAAACATTGCGGGCGACGCGCCTTGCCGCCCGCCGCGCCTGCCCGGCGGTGCAGGTGACGGCGTGGTCGCGGCAAATCGTCGCGTATCTGTTGCAGGCTTTCCCGCAACCGCCCGGCGAACGCATCGCGTTTTACTGGCCGATGCACAACGAACCGGATGTGCGCACCGCCCTCGAAGTCTGGCGCAAGGCGGGCGCGACCATCGCCCTGCCCGTAACCATCGCGCCGCAAACGCCACTGGTTTTTCGCGCCTGGACGCCGGAAACCTCACTGGCGAACGATGCTTTTGGCATTCCAGCGCCCATGGCCGGAGAATCCTTGTATCCCGATGTTATCATCATTCCGTTGAATGCCTTTGACGTGGCGGGCTTCCGGCTGGGTTATGGCGGCGGTTTTTTTGATCGCACCTTGGCGATCTTGCCGCGCGCGCCGCTGACGTTGGGCGTGGGGTTTGAACTGGGGCGGGTGGAGAGCATCCAGCCGCAGACGCATGATTATCCGGTGGACTGGCTATTCACGGAGGCGGGTTTTTGGACGACGCAGGCGCGTCGTCCGTCGCAAAATGAAGAATCGCCAGCGCCAGCAAGCCAACCGCCAGAACTTCATAAACGGCGGCGGTGAGATCATAGACGCTGGTCGCAAGCGTGAATTCCAGACGCGCCCAGCTTTGCCGCAACAAAACAAGCAACCCCGCGCCCAGCGCCAGCCAGGCGACGCGTCGGGGCGCGGGCGCGTCAAAAAATTGCCGCAGGGCGAGCAACGCCACGAACACGTAGCCGCCCATCGCCAGAAACAATGCCAACAACGTGAAATGATAGGGCGTGTAATCAAACACGGGCGGGAACAACCGGGTTTTCGACGGCATGGCGCAGACGGGCGAGCGCGCGTTCCAGCAGTTCGGGCGATACGCCAAAATTAAACCGTATCCAGCCGGGCGCGCCAAAATCCGCGCCATCGGAAAACCCCAGACCACGGGTTTCAAAATAGGCGGCGGGCGACAGGGCTTCCGGCAAGGACAGCGTATGGGCAAGCGCGCGGGCGTCAATCCAGGCCAGATAAGTGGCCTCGACATGCGTCATGGAAAGTCCGGGCAGCGCGGCAACCACGGCTTCCAGACGGTCGCGGTTTTGCCGCAACAGACCGCGCAAATCCTGATGCCATGCCGCGCAATCCCGAAACGCCGCTTCACAGGCGGCAAACGCCAAGACATTGACATGCGGAACAATGCCCTGCATGACCCGCAAAAAGCGTTGGCGCAGTTTTGCGTCCGGAATAATCGCAAAAGCGCAGGCCAGTCCGGGAATGTTGAAGGTTTTGGACGGCGCCATCAGGGTGATGCTGCGCGCCGCCGCCGCCGCGTCCAACAGGGCGAAGGGCAGATGGCGCTTGTCCGCGTCCAGAATCAGGTCGCAATGAATTTCGTCGGAACAGACCGTAAGATCATGACGGGCGGCGAAGTCGGCGATCTGCGCGAGTTCGGCGCGGCTCCAGCAGCGTCCGACCGGATTGTGCGGATGGCAGAACAGCAACAGCTTTGTGCCGGGAACACAGGCGGCTTCCAGCGCCGCGATATCCATTGTCCAGCGCCCGTCCGTCTGCGCGAGCGCGGCAGTGCGCAAAGGTTGGGCGCCATGCTTCGGCGCGGCAAGAAAGGGCGGATAAACCGGAATGTTGGTCAGTACGCCCGCCGCGTCATTTGCGCCCGCGCAAACGCTGCGAGCAGCAACATTGATGCCTGTCACCAGCCCCGGCAACCAGACCAGCCACGCCGCCTCAACCCGCCAGTCATAGGCATTTTCCAGATAAGCCAATATGCTGTCGGTCAGCGCGGGCCAAGGCGCGCCATAGCCAAACACGCCATGCGCCACGCGCTTTTCCAGCGCCGCGCGCACGGCAGGCGGCGCGGCAAAATCCATGTCCGCCACCCATAAGGGCAGAATATCCCGTCCGGCATATTTACCCCACTTGACGGAATCGCTGCCGCGTCGGTCAGGCGGATGATGGAAATCGGCGTCCATTGCGTTTCAGGCGCGCAAACTAACGCTGAAGGGTGTACGAGTAACCAGATTCCGGCGCGGGCTTCAGTTGCAGCGGCTTGTCCTCCCAGGGCGGCAGATCTACGTCGTAGCCCTTGGCGTAGCGCAGGATGCGCTCCACATCTTCCCTGGGCGGCGCGACAGGTTTATCTGGCAGACCAGCATCATCGAGCGTGAAGGCGATATAGCGCCGGGTCGTCGTCGAATAATAGGTGATGCGCTTTTCGCAGCGCACCCCGATATTTTTTGTCGCCAGCAAACCCGGCAAAACGCCCTCCACCAGTTGCTGCAAACCTTTCGCGCTGACATCATATTTGTTGTTGGCTTCCGCCAGCAGTTCCCGATTGTCCGGCTTGGTCAGGCCTTCTACCGCCTTGAACCGCAGCCCTGTTTCTACAAGGATGCAGGGTTCGCCGGCCTGAATGCGCGCCTCGCCCTGTTCAAGAAAACGCAGGAGCGCCGCCTTGATGTCCAGCAGGGAGACCTGTTCCGCCACGGTTTCCGGTGCATTGACGATTTTGCCGTCCTTGAACGCCAGCGTCGCCAGCAAAATGCGATTCTGATGATCGCTCAACAGGTCGGCGCCATGCCCGGCGCTCATCACACTGGGCGCGCCGGGCATATCCAGTTTTTTTTCCACCTGATTCAACCCTTCGCCATGATCCGACATCAGGATCACCAACGCATTCTGCAACGCGCCCTGTCGCGCAAGTCCTGCCAGTACGCCCCGTAGCTGCCAATCCGCCACCTGTAGAACGCTCAGGTAACTGGCGACCCACGGATCTGCGTCTTCCACGCGGGCGCGAATGTGACGGCTCTCCCACGGCCAGTGCGTGGATTCCAGATGCACTGCCAGAAAAAGCGGTTTTTCCGTAACGCTCGCCGCAAGGACGCCATTCACAAAGCCTTTGGCGTCATAGCTGGAGGCATAGGCGGCATTCAGATAGGCGTAGGGCAACAGATACTTCGCCAGTCGGGTTTGCAACAGCGCATTGAACAGCGGATGGTCGATGAGCTTTTGCGCCATGAAATCCATGACGCCCGCCTTGGGACCGACCACCTCGTCAAAGCCGAAACTCTGATCCATGTTATTGAAGCGTCTTTCGTCGATGGCCCAGATGGTTTTGTAACCCTGCTGTTGTAATTGCAGGCTGATGAGGGTGTCTTTTTTGACCTTGTCCAGTTGGCGCAGATTAAAGACCGCGCCGTGTCCCTGCGGCGTTTCACCCGTCAGCAGAGTTGTCCAAGCCGGAAAAGTGCGCCCCAGCGTGGTATAGGCGCGTGAGTAGCGCACACTTTTTTGCAACAGGGCATCCAGGGTCGGCATGATGCCCGCTTCTCTGGCGCGCGCCAGCATGGCCGCCGAGAGCGCGTCCACACCCAGAATAATGATATTGGGCGGCGCGCTCGCCAGCGGAATCGCGTCCGGCGCGGCAGCTTCGACGGGCGCTTCCGCGTCGGCAAGGAAGGGCAGCGCGGCGTCTTCCGCATCCGCCCGGAACAGGCCGAAGCTGAACGCGCACACGACCAGCAACGCCGCCAACACAAGGCGCGGATGCGACAATTCCCGCCTTCTGTAGAGCGTTATCAGGGAAAGCAGCAAAAACCCCACGTAGGCGATCGGTAAAACCAGCAAGCCCGCGCCCAGATAGGCGGGGGCAATAAAAGCATAGCCGGAGAGCGGGAAAAAGTAACCATTCAGGGAGAAAATCGCCAGACCGCCAAACAACATGCCCCAAAAAACTCCTCTGGATTCCGGAATGCGCAGGGCGCGCGTCATGCAAACGACAGTCCAGCGCAGCGCCAGAAAACACAGGAGCAGCGAAACGAACGACACCCCCAGGAAAAACAGCGTATCCATGAACAGGGAAAAGCGGAACAGTCCGTTTTCCAGCAGAAAGACCAGACCATCCGTAAAGTCGGTGGTTATGACAAGATTCACCAGCATGGGCGAGAGGTAAAACAACACAAACCACAAAAAACCAGAAATGCGCTTCATTTTGTATCCGCCTTCAGAAAAAACGTTCCTGTCTCCAGAAAGGCCGCTATTCTACTTTTTTTCATGCCGCGCGGGGCAAAAGACAAACCGCGCGCGTTACACGCTCGAATACAAGCAGGAAGCCGTTCGGCTGGTGAAGGCCGGACAGAGCATGGCGGCGGTCGCCGCGACACTGGGGGCGCTTGAACTCCCAAAAACCTCCTTCGGCAGCGCCTTCCACTGACCCCCTGTTCGCAGCACATAGACTATCCCTTCAAACACCGTGCGCGTAGCCTTCGGTTTGCGTCCTCCCCCTGGGCGGCAGTGGCGCAGCGGTCAGGGCGTAGGGCGGATTAGCGCAGCGTAATCCGCCGGTCGTGAGCCTGGCGCGAAGCGCCCCATTGGAAGCCCCCATTCATGCGCCGCTTCGGGGCTAATGTATTCGTTGGGGGTTTTACGATACTATAATCCGCCCTACGCGCTCAGCTACCTCGTCGTTAAAAAAACAACCGCAGCATGAAGCCATTTGGCAAAATAGTACAAACTATTTACGGATAATTACCTAAATATGAACACCGCTAAGGGATACGAAAATCAGGGGCAAGGTCATTCTGACTATGCATTACTGTCCATGAAAAAACGCCAAGGGCAGATTTCATCAGGAAAATGGGGCCGCGTACCGAAGCTGCCCATGGCAAAAATTGGCTTGAGGCGCGTTGATGGGCAAGAGCGACCGACCCAAGCTGGTAAACTATACGCCCAGCGTCAGGCGAAAACCCTGAGCGTTGCCTGAACAGCGTAGTTTTACCCAAACCGGACAAAGCGAGGTTTTCGCGCATCCTTCGTGCGTCCCCATGGAGAGGAAATACGATGAAAGCATTTAGAGTGTTGTTCGTCATCCTGATGATGATAGCTGCTGCGCCAACGCGGGCTTGTTCGATTGGTCAGAACGCATTCGTGCCGGAAAATTATACGGAAAGCGTTCGCGCATTCGCCAACAAAACTGCTCAGGAACTTGGCTCGCAAGATACGCCCGAAGCCCGACTGAAACTCGCTGAAGCACTGCTTACAAAGGCCATACAAGAATTTGATAGTACCTGTCGCGGCACTTTCCCAGGAGAAGGAATCGCTTTTGATAACGAAATCGACCGTCGCTTTGGCGATGATAAATCTCCAAAAATGCGGGCAATCGTTCTCAAGGCGCTTATCAACAAAACGAACCGCGCTC
>JAIRZG010000095.1 GCA_031267345.1 Zoogloeaceae bacterium | reverse complement strand
CCCGGTGGCTCCTCTGGCGGTTCAGCGGTGGCGGTCGCGGCGGGGCTTGCGCCAGCGGCGACCGGCACCGACACCGGCGGCTCCATCCGCCAGCCCGCCGCGCTTTGCGGGCTGACCGGCTTGAAACCCACCTACGGGGTAGTTTCCCGTTACGGCATGATCGCCTTTGCCTCCTCGCTCGATCAGGCCGGACCGATTGCCCATACCGCCGAAGACTGCGCCCTGCTGCTTTCCGCGATGGCGGGTTTTGACGATAAGGACTCCACCAGTCTGGAACGTCCGGCGGAAGAGTACAGTCGCGGTCTGGGGCAATCGCTCAAAGGGTTGAAAATCGGTCTGCCGCAGGAATTCTTCGGTGACGGCTGCAATGCCGAAGTCATGGCGGCGGTGCAGGCGGCGATTCGTGAATATCAAAAGCTGGGCGCGGAAATCATCGAGGTCGCCTTGCCCAATTCGCATCTTTCCGTACCCGCTTATTACGTGATTGCTCCGGCGGAAGCCAGTTCCAATCTTTCCCGCTACGATGGCGTGCGTTACGGCTATCGCGCCCCCGACTACGCCGATCTCAACGAAATGTACAGAAAAAGCCGCGCGCAGGGCTTTGGTTCGGAGGTCAAGCGGCGCATCCTGATTGGCGCTTACGTGCTCTCGCATGGCTATTACGACGCTTACTACCTGCAAGCGCAACGCATCCGCCGCCTGATCGCCGAGGATTTTGCCGCCGCGTTCAAAAAATGCGATGTCCTGCTCGGTCCCACCAGTCCGACCACCGCCTTCAAGCAGGGCGAAAAATCCGCCGATCCAGTCGGGATGTACCTTTCCGATATTTACACCATCGCCGTTAATCTGGCGGGCTTGCCGGGCATGTCGCTGCCCTGCGGTTTTGATGGACAGAATCTGCCCATCGGTCTGCAACTGATCGGCAACTATTTTGACGAAGCCCGCCTGCTTGCTGTCGCGCACGCCTATCAACAGGCGACCGACTGGCATACGCGCCATCCGGCAGGTCTGGAATGAGCCACTCCTTTTTCCTGAAAGGCAACGCATGACAGAAGCGTTTCAGCCAGCATTGCTCATCATTGATGTGCAAAACGATTATTTCGCGGGCGGGAAAATGGAGCTTTGCGCGCCGCTCGCCGCCCTTGCCTCCATCGAGCGCATCCGCGAACGCTTCCGGGAAAAGGCTTGTCCGGTCATTCATGTTCAGCATATCAGTGCCGGCGCGGGCGCGAAATTCTTTCTCCCGAATACGGAGGGCGCGCGGATTCACCCGAACCTGACGCCCGCCGGGGATGAATATCTTGTCGTCAAACACCTGCCCAACAGTTTTACGGATACCCGTCTTGCCGACCTGATTGACGCGCTTCGCATCGAACGTCTCGTCATCTGCGGCATGATGAGCCACATGTGCGTCGATAGCACCACGCGCGCCTGTCTTGATCGGAAAATCAAGACTACCGTGCTGGCGGACGCTTGCGCGACGCGCGATCTCGTCTATCGGAATGAAACGATACCCGCCAAAACAGTACATGCTTGTAGCATGGCCGCGCTGAACGGCAGATTCGCCCGTGTCGTCGATACGGCGGAATTTGCGGACGGTTTTTGAGTCTTGCGGCGCGGGACAAATCCTTTGCGAAGCGAGAAAAGTACGGGAAGCGGTGATTATGCTTCTGCAATAACAGGGATCAAATTCATGCCGCGCGCAGGAGATTTTTCCCCGCGCAGCGTCGGGAGAGGGCGAGGCGGCAATAGCCGCCTTCCGGCGTTCAAACGATAAAGCGGGCGAACACGCTTCGCCTTCACATTCCAGCCTCTGAATCCGGCGTCTGATCGCCAAAAAACGCGGCTTGCCGGATTGGTGCGTTGCGCTGAAAGGGATGCACAAATCTGGTGCGCTTTATCGGCATATGGGCGGGAAATTCGGGCAACAGCATGATTTCAAAGCGAAAAAATTTCTGGCATAAAGGCTGCTATTACGCTGACGCAAGATGCTTCATGGCGCGGCAAGCCTTTTCCGGATGACGGGAAAGCGGCTTCAGGCGACTTGTCCGCAACCGCACTTTTTTAGCGAGGAACCACTCATGAAATTTGTAACCGCCATCATCAAGCCTTTCAAGCTTGACGAAGTGCGTGAAGCCCTTTCCGCCATTGGCGTACAGGGCGTCACCGTAACCGAGGTGAAAGGCTTTGGTCGTCAGAAAGGGCATACCGAACTGTATCGCGGCGCGGAATACGTCGTCGATTTTCTGCCCAAGGTCAAAATCGAGGCCGCTATTACCGATGCGCTTCTGGATCAGGTTGTCGAAGCGATAGAAAAAGCCGCCAGCACGGGAAAAATCGGCGATGGCAAGATTTTTGTCGCGAATCTGGAACAGGTCATCCGCATCCGCACCGGCGAAACCGGCGACGACGCCCTCTAAGGAGAACATCATCATGAAACGTCTGTTTGCACTCCTGGCGCTGTTGGGCGCTGTAAGTCTGGGAACGCCCGCTTGGGCGCAGGAAGCCGCTCCGGCGGAATTGATCGCCAGCGAAACGGTGGTGATCGATAGCGAAGTTGCGCCCGTCGCCGCTGAAGAAGCCGCCAAACCGGATAGCGGCGATACTTCCTGGATGCTCACCTCCACCATGCTGGTCATCCTGATGATCATCCCCGGTCTGGCGCTGTTCTACGGCGGTCTGGCGCGCAGCAAGAACATGCTCTCCGTGCTCATGCACGTGTTCGTCATCTTTTGTCTGATGACGCTGCTATGGTGTATTTACGGTTACAGTCTGGCCTTCTCCGGCGAAGGGACAATCATCGGCAATCTGGAAAAAATCTTCCTCAAGGGCGTCACCATCGATAGCCTGAACGGCTCCATGCCGGAATACGTCTGGGTCGCCTTCCAGTCTACCTTCGCCGCCATCACCACGGCGCTGATCGTCGGCTCCTTTGCCGAACGCATCAAGTTTGCCGCCGTCGTCATTTTCGCCGTGCTCTGGTTCACTTTCAGCTATGTGCCGATGGCGCATATCGTCTGGGGCGGCGGTTTCCTCGGCGCGGATGGCGCGCTGGATTTCGCGGGCGGCACGGTGGTGCACATCAACGCCGGTATCGCCGGTCTGGTGGGCGCTTACCTGCTGGGCAAACGCATCGGCTTCGGGCGCGAAGCCATGACGCCGCACTCGCTCACCCTGACCATGGTCGGCGCGTCCCTGCTGTGGGTAGGCTGGTTCGGCTTCAACGCCGGTTCTGCGGGCGCTGCCAACGGTCAGGCCGGTCTGGCCTTCGTCAATACCATTCTGGCGACCGCTGCGGCGACACTGGCCTGGATCGGCGGCGAAGCCATCTTCAAGGGACATCCGTCCAGTCTCGGCGCGGCTTCCGGCGCGGTAGCGGGTCTGGTGGCGGTGACGCCAGCGGCGGGCTACGTCGGGCCGATGGGATCCATCTTCATCGGTCTGGCCGCCGGCTTTGTCTGCCTGTGGGGCGTCAATGGCCTGAAGAAACTGCTCGGCGCGGATGACGCCTTCGATGTCTTCGGCGTACATGGCGTCGGCGGCATCCTCGGCGCGATTCTCACTGGCGTCTTCGCGGCTCCGGCGCTGGGCGGTCAAGGCTTTGGCGACGGAAACGCCGATATGGCGGCGCAGGTCTACGTCCAGATCAAGAGCGTGGGCGTCACCCTCATCTGGTCAGGCCTCGTCGCCTTCATCGCCTACAAGATTGCCGACCTTTGCGTGGGTCTGCGGGTTCCCGAAGAGGAAGAACGCCAAGGTCTGGACATCTCCGCCCACGGCGAAACCGCCTACCACCTCTGACGACAAACCCCTTCCTCTCTCCTTTGGCGCCCCTATGCGGGCGCTTTTTTTTGGAAAGGCGGAGCGCTTTGTACCTGACGGCATACAGCACCAAGGAACCTCTGGATAACCGCCATTTCCTTGTCAAGCGGGCGTGATGACAAAATCCGCCAGGCGCGGGAGCGTTCCCCGACATGGGGCAGGGCGCGCAAAAACCTTTAACCGCCTTGCAGACCGCGCAAAAAATTTCTAATCAGCATGTTCGCCATCTCCTCGGCGCTTTGTCCGCCCGCCAGATCCAGGCGCTGGCGGATTTTCAGGGTGCAGATGCCGTGTACGCCTGCCCAGAGGACGCGGGCGATGCGGCAGGTTTCGGCTTCGTCCTGCGCGAGTGGGCGCAGGGCAGTCTCCACGAGGCCGAAGACGCGCCCCAGTTTGTATTGATACCACTCCGGCACAATGTCGTTCTTGTCGGCAATGTATTCAAAAAGCATGTTCCAGCGCGGCGCTTCGCTGGTCGCGTAGTCGATGTAGGCGCGCGCCAGCGTCGTCAGCGTGGTTTCCGCCGCGTTTTCCGCGTTTCCTGAAACAACCGCCGCCACGAGCCGCTCGTGCAGTCGATCCAGTGTGCGACCGTTCACCTGCAAAATCAGGTCGTTGTGGTTCTCGAACACCAGATAGAGCATACCGACCGTGTAACCGATGGCGGCAGCCACCTTGCGCGCGGAAAGTCCGCTGTAGCCTTCGGCGACGACGATGGCCTCCGCCGCGTCCAGCGCCATGCAGTGAATTTTGTCGCGGCTGTGATCCCCCCTGCGCGCCATGATCCCGTCCCGGATGTCAATGGCGGACAGTGTAGCAAAAACTTGAACATTGTTCAATTTTGTGCTACAACGCTTCTGAACGCTGTTCAATTTATTTCGGGGGAATTCCGGGAAAAGGATGGCGCGGGATTCCTGAGGCAGTTCGGGCATGTTTTGTCCTCGGAAATTTTTTTAGACATTTAATTGAACGTCGTTCATTCGGACGGGCCAAACGATAACGACATGCGTTAACCGTCTTTTCCGGTAGAATCGCGTATTCTCGCGTATTCACTTGGCGTCTCCGGCGCACGACATTGGTTTCAAGATATTTTCGCAGGACGAACATGGACAAAAAACTGGAACACTTCACGCGCATTGGCGTGGATATGGGTTCGACGACGGTCAAGGTGGTCGTGCTGGATAAAGCGGGAAATCCGGTGTTCAAATCCTATACCCGACATTTTTCCGAAGCGCGGCAAACTGCGGCGCGTTGTCTCCGGGCGGCGGTGGAATCCGGCGCGCTTCCCCCTGCGTCCGAAGTCTCCGTGGTGCTTACCGGCTCCGGCGGGGTGAGTGTGGCCGGGATGCTGGGGTTGCCTTTCGAGCAGGAAGTCATCGCCTGCGCCAAGGCAATCGAAGCGCGCGCGCCGCAGACGGATGTCGCTATCGAACTCGGCGGCGAGGACGCCAAGATCACCTTTCTCACCAATGGCGTCGAGCAACGCATGAATGGTTCCTGCGCGGGCGGAACCGGGGCGTTCATCGACCAGATGGCGACCCTCCTGAAAACCGACGCTTTGGGGCTGAACGATCTCGCCAGCCGCGCCAGAAATCTGTATCCGATTGCCGCGCGTTGCGGCGTGTTCGCCAAAACCGATGTGCAACCGCTCCTGAATGAAGGCGTACCGCGCGAAGACATCGCGCTGTCGATACTTCAGGCGGTGGCGCACCAGACCATCAGCGGTCTGGCCTGCGGGCGCAAGATTCGCGGCAACATCGCCTTTTTGGGCGGGCCGCTCAATTTTTTGCCGGAACTGAAAAACCGCTTCATCGCAACGCTGACCATCACGCCGGAGCATCAGGTACAGACCGAAGACAGCGAGCTGTTTGTCGCCATCGGCGCGGCGCTGCACGGCAAGGCAAAAGACACGCGACCTTGCGCGGAAGTGCTGGCGGCGTTTGAACAACTGGCGACGCGTTCCGAGACGAGCATCAGCAGCCAGCGCGCGTTTTTTCTGGATGCGGCGGAGCGTCAGGCGTTTTATGCGCGGCATGAAAAAGCCGGGGTCAAACGCGGTAATCTCGAAAGCTATCGCGGCGCGACGTTTCTGGGCATTGACGGCGGCTCGACCACGACCAAGGCGGCATTGATCGGGGAAAACGGCGAGTTGCTGTACACGCATTACGGCAGCAATGAAGGCAATCCGGTCAAAATCGTGGGCGGCATTCTTCAGGATGTTTATGACAAATTGCCGGAGGGCGCGTCCATCGCCGCTTCGTCGGTGACGGGCTATGGCGAGGCGCTGATCCGCGAAGCCTTCAAACTTGATCATTCGGAAGTGGAAACCATCGCGCATTACAAGGCGGCGGAATACTTCCTGCCCGGCGTCGATTTCATTCTCGACATCGGCGGACAGGACATGAAATGCTTGCGCGTCAAGGATGGCGTCATCGACAGCATCCTGCTGAATGAAGCCTGTTCCTCCGGCTGCGGCTCGTTCATCGAGACTTTCGCGCAATCGGTCGGGTTGCCCATCGACGAATTCGCCCGCGCCGCGCTGGAATCGCGCGCGCCTTCCGATCTCGGCTCGCGCTGCACGGTGTTCATGAATTCCAGCGTCAAGCAGGCGCAAAAGGAAGGCGCGTCCGTCGCCGATATTTCGGCGGGGCTTTCCTATGCCGTGATCAAGAACGCGCTGATCAAGGTCATCAAGATCAAAAGTCCCGAAGATCTGGGGCAAAAAATCATCGTGCAGGGCGGCACGTTTTACAACGATTCGGTGCTGCGCGCCTTTGAGCTGATTTCCGGACGCGAGGCGGTGCGCCCCGATATTGCCGGATTGATGGGCGAGTTCGGCTCCGCCCTGATTGCCAAGGAACGCTGGCAGGGACAGGCGGTGAGTTCCATGCTGCCTGCGGACGATCTGCAAAGTTTTGCCGTCCGGCATTCGCTGGCGCGTTGCAAACTCTGCGCCAACACCTGCGCCATGACCGTCAACCGCTTTTCGGACGGGCGCAAATTCATTTCCGGCAACCGCTGCGAACGCGGTCTGGGCAAGCAGAAAACCGCAAACGACCTACCCGATCTGTACGCTTACAAGTACGAGCGCGTATTTGCTTACGAAGCGAAAAAAGACGCGCCGCGCGGCGTAATCGGCGTACCGCGCGCGCTCAACATGTTCGAGAATTATCCGTTGTGGTTTACCTTCCTCACGGAACTGGGATTTGAGGCGCGGCTTTCCGCGCCATCTTCCAAAGCCTTGCTGGAGCAGGGTCTGGACACCCTGCCGTCGGATACGGTGTGCTATCCGGCCAAGCTCGTGCACGGGCATATCGTCGATCTCGTCCAGCAGGGCGTAAAGCGCATTTTTTATCCCTGCATTCCTTACGAACAAAAGGAATTCGCCGACAGCGACAACCATTTCAATTGTCCGGTCGTCACTTCCTACCCGGAACTGATCCGCAACAACGTCGATTATCTGAAAGAAAGCGGCGTCGTCATGCTGCATCCGTTCCTGTCGCTGGCGGACGAGAAAAAGCTCGCCAGACAATTGACGCGCGTTTTTCCGGAGATCGCGCCCGCCGCCATCCGCCGCGCCCTGGCCAAGGGTTGGGCTGAACAGGCGCGCATGAAAGCCGACATCGCGCGTCAGGGCGAAATGGCGCTCGATTACCTCAGGGCGACCGGCAAGCACGGCATCATCCTCGCCGGACGCCCCTATCACATCGACCCGGAAATCCATCACGGCATTCCACAAATCGTCACCACGCTGGGCATGGCGGTGCTGACCGAAGATTCCGTGGCGCATTTGGGCAAGCTGGACGCGCCGCTTCGGGTTGTCGACCAATGGACCTACCACGCCCGCCTGTACCGCGCCGCCGCGCTGGCGGCGCGCGAGCGCAGTCTGGATGTGATTCACCTGAATTCTTTTGGCTGCGGACTGGATTCCATCGCCGTCGATCAGGTGCAGGAAATTCTCGTGCAACACGGCAAAATCTACACCGGCCTGAAAATCGACGAAGGCAGCAACCTGGGCGCGGCGCGCATCCGCATCCGCTCGCTCAAGGCCGCGCTGGCGGAACGGGGCAACCGACCGGAAGCGCAGATCATCCACTTTCATCCGCGCAGCGTCCAGCGCGTTCCCTTTACCCGGGAGATGAGCGGTGAGTACACCATCCTCGCGCCGCAGATGTCGCCGATACATTTTCAGTTCATGGAACCGGCGTTCAAGGCTTGCGGCTATCGCCTGAAAGTACTGGAAAACGCCACGCCGGAGGCCATCGATCAGGGCTTGCGCTTTGTCAACAACGACGCCTGCTTTCCCTCAATCCTCGTGGTCGGACAACTCGTCGAGGCGCTGCAATCCGGCGCATACGACCTGAACAAGACAGCGGTGATGATCTCGCAAACCGGCGGCGGCTGTCGCGCCACCAACTACATCGCCTATTTGCGAAAGGCGCTGGCGGACAGCGGCTTTGGCGGGGTTCCGGTGATTTCGCTCAACGCGGTGGGCATGGAAAAGAACGATGGCTTCAAACTGGGCTTCGCCCTGCTCAATCGCCTGATGATGTGTGTGGCATATGGCGACCTGCTGATGCACGTGCTGTTTCGCACACGGCCTTATGAACAGGAAGCGGGAGCCGCCAATGCGCTCTATGCAAGCTGGGTCGTGCGTTGCAAGGAAGCGGTTTTCAAAGGGAGCTTCCGGCATTTCAGAAGAAATATCCATGACATCGTGCAGGATTTCGACCGCATTCCCCTGACCGATGAAATCAAACCGCGCATCGGACTGGTGGGCGAGATTCTCGTCAAATTCAATCCCGGCGCGAACAATGACATTGTGCAAATTATCGAAAAGGAAGGCGGCGAAGCCGTCATGCCGGGACTGATGGATTTTCTGCTCTATTGCGCTTGCGACTACGATTACAACCATCGCACCCTTTCGCACAGCAAACTCGCGGCGATTGCCGGTAATCTCGCCGTCAAGGCAATGGATTTTTACCGCCGCGACATGAGGAAGGCGCTGGCGGCGAGCGTCCGTTTCACCCCGCCGCCGACCATAGACCACCTCGCCCGATGCGCCGAGCCCTTTCTCTCGCGCGGCAACCAGAGCGGCGAAGGTTGGTTCCTGCCCGGCGAAATGGTCGAACTGATTGAAACTGGCGTACCCAACATCGTCTGTATGCAGCCCTTTGCCTGTATGCCCAACCATATCAGCGGCAAGGGCGTCATCAAGGCGCTGAAAGCGCATTACCCGTACGCCAACATCACCGCCATCGACTACGATCCCGGCGCGTCGGAGGTCAACCAGTTGAACCGCATCAAGCTAATGCTGGCGGTGGCCTTCAGGAATGTGCGGGAAGAAAACCTGGACGACGTTCTGGCAGACCGCCTCCCGCATCCCTGTCCCGTCGCTTTCTCCGAACAGCCCGCTCCTCCGCAGGAAGCCGCCTTCCGCGCCCAGGCCTGATTGGAGCCTGCCGCATCGACCATGATTTCCCGCAACTGTGGATCGGCGGCGCGGGGAGAAAAATCCCGTCATTTCTTTGAAAAGCGGGAATCCATACGCCGTTAAAAACCGGATTACTACGCCATTATGTGGCGGCGCTCCGCAGGACGGCGTATACCGGCGCGTGGTCGGAGGGGCGTTCGCATTTGCGCGGGGCGCGGTCGATGCCGGCGGCGGCGGCGCGGGCGGCGAGGGGGGCGGAAAGCAGGATGTGGTCGATACGCAGACCGTGGTTTTTTTGAAAGCCCAACATACGGTAATCCCACCAGGAAAAACTTTTTTCGGGTTGCGGAAACAACCGGAAGCTATCTTGTAATCCCAAATCCAGCAGGGCGGAAAAAGCGGCGCGTTCGGGTTGCGAACAGAGAATCTGCCCGGCCCAGGCGGTCGGATTGTAGACATCCCGATCTTCCGGCGCGATGTTGAAGTCGCCGCACAGCGCCAGTTCGCGGCGCGTCGCCAGTTCTTCCCTGAGCCAGACGGCAAGCGCGGCGAGCCATTCCAGTTTGTAGGCGTATTTGTCGCCGCCAACGGCCTGACCGTTGGGAACATAGGCCGAAATGACGCGCACACCGTTGATGGTTGCGGCAATCAGGCGTTTTTGCGGATCGGGAAAATGCGGGTTGCCGATCTGGAGGTCTTCCAGTGGATAGCGGGAAACCAGCGCGACGCCGTTATAGGTTTTCTGACCGCTGCAAGCGGCCTGATAGCCGCTCGCGGCAAGTTCGGCATGGGGAAAGTTGGCGTCTTCGAGTTTGGTTTCCTGCAAACAAACGACATCCGTCCCGCTTTCGGCAAGCCAGTCCAGCAGGCGCGCGAGGCGCACCTTGAGGCTGTTGACGTTCCAGGAAGCAATTTTCATGGCGTAAAAACCATCTGGGCGGGTAGACGTTGCGCCCACGCGCCCGGATTATCCGGCGAAAAAGGACAAGCTATTGTCCGGCAGGCGGCGCGCCCCCGGCGGGTTTGGGATAGCCCGCCAGGTCAAGCGCGCTGTGATAGGAGGCTGCGTCAAAGCCGCGTATTTTTTGCGGCCCGATGCGTACGCTCGGCACGTAGGTATCGCCCACCAGCCTGGAGAGTTCGATTTGATCCGCGTCGGACTGCACTATTTTTTCGGTAAAGGGAACGTTACGTTGGTTCAATAGATCCCGCGCGTCCTTGCAGGCATCGCAGTTTACGCCGGTATAGAGCACGACCGGATATTTCTCCGCCGCAATGCGAACCACATAAGGCTGATCCGTATCATACTCATCGTCCGCGTACCCGCTGGCGTTGATACGCACCACATTTCTGGCATTACCCGGCGGCGCGGTGTCGCTATACATGGTGCGACCGGTTGCCGGATCCGTCCAGCGCCAGGTTTGCGCGTGGAGTGTTGCGGCAAACAACGCGCAACACAAACCCAGCACGGTCAGGACAATGTTCTGCAGGCGAAAATGAATCCTGGTCAAACCCTCCGAAAAATTACCCTGTAATCATACCACTATGGCGCAGCAAGGCATCTGTTTTTGGCGCGCGCCCACGAAACGCTTTAAAAGATTCCAGCGCCGGACGCGCGCCGCCCTGCGTCAGAATCTCGTCGAGAAAACGCTTACCCGTGGCGGCGTCCAGCGGATTGCCGGTTTCCTCGAAGGCGGCGTAGGCGTCGGCGGAAAGCACTTCCGCCCATTTGTA
>JAIRZG010000171.1 GCA_031267345.1 Zoogloeaceae bacterium | reverse complement strand
ATGCAGTCCTTCTGCCACACCGCCGCCTATCCGAAACCGGTGGATGTCCGGACGCACCAGGAATTGCCCGCCTTCATCAGCGCGCGCGGCGGCGTCGCCCTGCGTCCGGGCGATGGCGTCATCCACTCCTGGCTGAACCGTCTGTTGCTGCCCGATAGCGTCGGCACAGGTGGCGACTCGCATACCCGTTTTCCAATTGGCGTTTCCTTCCCTGCCGGTTCCGGTCTGGTGGCCTTTGCCGCCGCCACTGGCGCCATGCCGCTCGATATGCCCGAATCGGTGCTGGTGCGCTTCAAAGGCGCGATGCCGTCGGGCATCACCCTGCGCGATCTGGTCAATGCCATTCCGCTGTACGCCATCGAACAGGGCTTGCTGACGGTGGAAAAGGCGGGCAAGAAAAATGTCTTTTCCGGGCGCATTCTGGAAATCGAGGGTCTGCCGGATCTCAAGGTCGAACAGGCGTTTGAACTCACCGACGCCTCCGCCGAACGTTCCGCCGCCGCCTGTACCGTGGCGCTAAACCGCGAGCCGGTCGTGGAATACCTCACCTCCAACGTCACCTTGATGCGCTGGATGATCGCCAACGGTTACCAGGACGCGCGCACCCTGGAGCGCCGCATTGCCGCAATGGAAGACTGGATCGCGCATGGCGAATTGCTGAAAGCCGACACAAAAGCCCGTTACGCCGCCATTATCGAAATTGATCTGGCGGAAATCAAGGAGCCCATCGTCGCCTATCCCAATGACCCCGACGATGTGAAACGACTCTCCGAAGTCGCGGGCGAGCGTATCGATGAGGTATTCATTGGTTCCTGCATGACCAACATCGGTCATTTTCGCGCCGCCAGCAAGCTCCTGGACGGTAAAAGCGACATCCCGACCCGCCTGTGGATTGCGCCGCCCACGCGCATGGACGCCATGCTGCTGATGGAAGAAGGTTATTACAGCGTGCTCGGCAAATCCGGCGCGCGCATGGAAATGCCCGGATGCAGCCTGTGCATGGGCAATCAGGCGCAAATCCGCAAGGGTTCCACCGCGATGTCGACATCCACGCGCAACTTCCCCAACCGTCTGGGTCTGGATACGCGCGTCTACTTAGGCTCGGCGGAACTCGCCGCCATCTGCGCCCTGCTGGGAAAAATTCCGACGCTTGCGGAATACCGGCAGCACATTAAAACGGTGAATGCCAAAGCAAACGAGATTTACCGCTACATGAATTTCGACCAAATCCCGCAATTCAGCGCCTGCGAGCGGCAATGAAGCCCGCTTACCCAAAAACAGGAAATGGCCCTTCTCTCTCTTCCCCTTTGTACAGATTGGAGAGGGGAGAGGGCGGGGGTTTTGCCCGCTTTCCGGCGTTTATTTCGGATTTGACCGCCTCAGGCGGGCTTGACGCCCGCTCACCCTCTCTCTGCCCTTCGGGCATCCCTCTTTCGCAAGCGGGCGAGAGATTTGTTTTGCAAAAAAAGCCGGAATTACCCGGCTTTTTTGTTCCTGCGCGTTCGGTCAGTTGCTGCCTACCGTCAGGTTTTCGTTGAGGATTCTCGGCGTGATGAACACCAGAAGCTCGGACTTCTCGGTAACGCGCGCCTGACTGCGGAACAGGTTGCCAAGCAAGGGCATATCGCCCAGCAGCGGCACCTTGTCGATGTCATTGCGGTTCGAGAGTTCATAGATGCCGCCGATGACCACCGTGCCGCCATTTTCCACCAGCACGTCGGTCTGCACTTTCTTGGTGTTGATGGCGACGCCGCCCGGCACGTTTTCGCCGCGCGAATCCTTGTTGACTTCAATCTTCATGGCCACCTTGCCGTCCGGCGTGATCTGCGGCTTCACTTTCAGGGAAAGCACGGCTTTCTTGAAGGAGACGCTGGTCGAGCCGGAACTGGAGGCTTCCTGATAGGGAATTTCCATCCCCTGCTCGATCAGGGCTTCGCCCTTGTCGGTGGTCAACACGCGCGGACTGGAGACGATGCGGCCTTTCAAATCCGCTTCCAGCGCCGAGATTTCAAGGTTCAACATGCGTGTGCCCTGACGGTTGGCCAAGAGGAAGGAGAACAACTGCGCGCCCGCGTTGCCATAGCCTTGCGCCGGCAGATTGACCTGGTTCAGGCCGGGAAATGTCGGAGTTCCACTAATTGAGCCGACCGGATTCGTTATGTCAGTTGGCAGCGGGTTTGTCGCCGATTCGTTACCTCGTCGAGATACATAATTCGTGAGCGTCTCATTATTATCCCCGCCCATCCCGAACCAAACGCCGTCGTTGGTGTAATTCTTGCCATGCAGCAAACCCAGACGCACGCCAATATTCTTGGCAAAGGTGTCGGTTGCTTCCACAATGCGCGCTTCAATCAGCACTTGGCGCAAGGGAATGTCAATCTGCGCCAGCAGACGCCGCACTTCGTCCAGACGATCCGGCGTATCGCGCACGAACAGGATGTTGGTGCGCGGGTCGGTGCTGACCGTGCCGCGTTTGGAAAGAATCTGCTGATCCTTGCTCGACAGGATGGACTGAATGGCGCCCGCGTTGTGATAACTCAACTGGAAGCTTTCCATGACCAGCGGCTCCAACTCCTCGCGGCTGCGTGCGGTTTCATATTGCAGCTTTTCTCGCGTCGCCAGTTCGTCACGCGGCGCAATCTGCACCACATTGCCGTTCTTGCGCATATCCAGCCCTTTTTGCTGGAAAATGATGTCGATGACCTGATCCGCCGGCACATCCTTCAGCACCAGCGTGGTGGTGCCGCGCACGGTTTCGCTGATCACCGCGTTGAAGCCCAGTTCCTCCGCCATCAGGCGCAGCAAGGCGCGCACATCGCCATTCTGGTAATTGATGCTGATGCGCGGCCCCTGATACCCCAGTTTGCTGCTTTGCACCAGTTTGTTCGGGTCTTCGACAATGGTCTTGACTTCCACCACGAACTGGTTTTCCGTCTGATAGGCGTTGTGCTCCCAATTTCCCTGCGCGGTAATCGTCATGCGCACATGTTCGCCCTTGCCCTCCGTCAACACCGAGGTCACCGGCGTCGCGAAATCCAGCACGTCACTGCGCCGATGCAGGTTTTCCGGCAAATCGGTTTTCAGGAAATCCACCACCAGATTATTGCCCTGCTGGCGAATGTTGATGCCCGCACCCGTATCCGAAAGCTCAACGATGACGCGCCCTTCGCCCTCCCCGCCCCGGCGGAAGGAAACATCGCGGATTTCGTGCTGCTGGCGGGTGGTTTCCTGGGTAAAGACGGCTTTTTGCGCCATATCCGCGCTTTCCAGCGGCGTCAGCGTAACCAGCACGGCAGCATCTTCCAGTTGGGCGGCATAGTGCATGTTCCGCACCAGATTGAGCACCAGACGGGTTTTATCACCCGACTGAATGACATCCAGACTGGTCAAATCACCCTCTTTCACCACGCGGCGATTGCTCTCCAGACCGTTATCCACATTCTTGAAATCCAGCGCGACGCGCGGCGGATTGGCAATGCTGAATTCCGTCGGCAATTCCGTCAGCGCCTGCTTCAGGTCGATTTTGAGCATGATGGCGTTACCTTGGGTCGCGATGGTGACTGCGGTAATCGCGTTCTTTTCCGCTTCCTGCGCGCCAGCGAAGGCAGAAAACATCGCGCCCAGGCAAAATGCCGCTACCCAGGCAATGTATTTTTTGGCATGTTTCATTTTACGCACCCTCCTTAACCTGCAATTTCAACGTGTTGATACGCTCAACCCATTCGCCGTTTTGATTCTCGACGACTTCCTTGATGGTGACTTCATTGTCGGTGATTTGCGTCACTACGCCAAAATCAACCCCAATGTAATCCCCCAGCTTGACCTGCCTGACCAGGTTATCGACCAGAATGGCCGCCATGGTCTGATTGTTGAGATTCAGGACGCCAATCATGTTCATGGATTCCAGCGCATACCTTTCCATGATGTTGTTGCGCAATTCGCGCGCCTCATAATCCGGTTCCAGCGGGCCACTGCCTCGATTCCCCCTCCTGCCTGCCGGCACGATCTTGGCGCTGTTGAACGGATCCAGCAAACTGGCCACGTCATACGGCGCAGGCTCATAAGGCGTCATCTGGGGAATCGGATCAATGCTGACCTTGAGGTCCCGTGCGGCCCCTTCCATCCAGGCTTCCAGATCGTCCTGATTGCTACAGGCCGTCAGCCCCAAAGCCATCATCACAGCAACGAGAATTTTATTCATTATCTCCGGCCTCCCTGTTGAGCAGAACGGGTTTGCGCCTGCTCCTCTTCATTGATGTAGCGGTAGGTCTTCAACTGCATTTCCATCCCCAGACTGTCCGCCGATGGCGTAATCCGGATATCGGAAAGCGTGACAATGCGCGGCAGTTTGGCAATGTCCGCCGCAAAGGAACCCAGGTCGTGGTAACTGCCGGCAATCCGCACCGCAATGGGCAATTCCACGTAAAACTCGCGAATAATTTCGTTGGATAGGCGGAACAATTCAAACTGCAACCCTTGTCCCACACCGGCCTGATTCACTTCCTGCAACAATGCGTCAACCTGGGTGCGATTGGGCAATTGTTGCAGCAAGGCGCCAAACGATTTGTCGATTTCCTCCAGCTGCTGACGATACAGTTCCAGACTGGCCGCCGCCTGCTTGCCCTTGAGGTATTCCTCCCGCAATTGCGCTTCCTGGGCCTTGACATTTTCGAGTGTATCTATCTGATCCATGACGAACAGATAGCCGCCCAAACCGGCAACCAGAACGAAAATGAGTAACAACACCGTAAAACGTGGAACAGGAAGCCACGTTGCAGGATCACTGTTATTCAGGCAGCGAAAATCTTCGATGATTTTCTGAAAACCCGGCTTTTCCATGTTCTCACCCCTCCCTGGCAGTTTCGGCGGACGCACTGCCCGCTGCGGGCGCTGTTACTGCGTCGCCCTCTGTTGTTGGCGCTGGCGCTGGCGGCGATGCGGTTTCCGGCGCGGGTTCAGCAGAGGCGTTTGCGTCAGCGGCATCGACCGCAAGATCTTCGCCTTCCACTGCCGAAATCGCGCCCTCTCCGGTCTCTGCCTTGGGCGCGGCATCCTCCTTGTCCTCCACCGTCTGGAACGACAGGGTGAACTCCGGCACACGCCGATTGCGCACCATCGCGGCCTTGACTTCCTTCAGCACGGGCGCGTTCACCCAGCGGGAAGCTTCAATGTTGCGCATCAGAATCGACACCCGCGAACTGGATTGGGCATAGCCCTTGATTTCAACTTTGTCGCCCGTTTGCTGCAAGGAGGTGAGATAAATGCCTTCCGGCGTTTGCTGCACCATCTCGCTCAACAGGCGCACCGTGTTGTTGCGATCTTTCTGCAAGGATTCAATGGCGCTTTTACGTCCCAACAGCGCCGCGCTCTTGGCCTTGATTTCCTCGATTTCCTGAAGCTGGCGCTTCGTGGAATCAATGCCCGTCTGCAATTGCGCGTTGCGAGTGTTCTGGCTGCCGATGGCCACCTCATAGAGCGAGTAAGCGACGAAAATCGCCAGTATCGCCACCGCCGCAAACGCAACCGCCAATACGCCGAACTGCTGCCGTTTGGCCTTGCGGAGTTCTTCCTTGTAAGGAAGGAGATTAATGCGAATCATGATGGATCAAACCTCCTCAAAGCCAAGCCACACACGGTCAGCAGGGAAGCCGCGTCGCTTTGCAGACTGTTGCTGCGGACATTGTTGGAAGTCGTCATGCCGGTAAAAGGATTGGCAACGACGGTATTGACCTGCGTCCGGCTCGCCACCTGGGCGTCAATTCCGCGAATTGCGGCGCAACCCCCCGCCAGCATGATGAGATCAACCTTGTTGAACTGCGTGGCGGTAAAGAAGAATTGCAGGGCGCGCGCAACTTCCAGCGACAGGTTTTCGGAAAACTGCGGCAGCAGATCCGTCTCGTAATCACCCGGCAAATCTCCCGTGCGCTTGGCGGTCTCGGCTTCGGCATAACTCATGCCGTAGCGCCGCACAATATCCTGAGTGAGCATTCCGCCGCCAAACACCGATTCCTTGGTATAGACAGTGGCATTGTCACGCAGCACGGAAAGCCGCATGGTGTTCATGCCAATATCCACCAGCGCCACCATCGACGAAGGACGAATGTCGGGCAATTGCTGGATGACCAGGTCAAACGCCAACTGCGAGGCGTAGGATTCGACATCCATCACCACTGGCTTCAGGCCAGCGCCCTCCGCCACCGCCAAACGGTCTTCCACCCGATCTTTCTTGGACGCAACGATCAGCACCTCCTGATCGCCCGATGACGCGGGCGCAGGCCCTAACACCTGATAGTCCAGATTGATTTCGTCAATGGAAAACGGAATGTATTGACTGGCTTCCGACTCTACCAACGCATCCAGTTCATCATCGCGCAAACCATCCGGCACGGTGATTTTCTTGGAAATGACAGCAGACGCAGGCAGCGCCATCGCCACACTGCGCACGGAAGTCGACATACGCCTCCAGGCATTGCGTATACCTGACATGACGGCGTCTACGTTGGCAATGCTGCCATCCGTGACGGCATCCTTGGGCAGGACTTCGATCGCGTACCGCTCAACGCGAAAGTCATTGCGCCCCACAGCAGACAGTTCCAGCATCTTCACTGCGGACGAACAAACATCCAACCCAAGCAGGGAACGCGCCTTGGGATTGAAAAAGGACAGATCCAAGATCACCTCCACTCTTCAAAAAAACTCGATAAAACCACGAGTTACGCCACAAACCGATAATTCACATTAAATCCTAGCAATAAGTCTTGATAATGTAAAGCAATTTATTACAAAAAAATTATGTTGTGTTAGAGCGCGACGCAGGGACGGGTATAATGCGCCACATTTCAACCTTCAACAATCCTGCAATGCCCTCCTTTCCTGCGATGCCTTCCTTCCCTGCCCTCCCCCGCGTTGCGCGCATCATACTCTATCCCGTCGGCTTTGTGCTGGGTCTTGCCCTCATCGGCTTCGCTGTCGCGACCATTGTGGTGGTGATCAGCTATCCCAGTCTGCCCGATCTGGACGCGCTCACCAACTATCAGCCCCGGATTCCACTGCGTATCTACAGCCGCGACGGCCATCTCATCGGCGAATTCGGCGCGGAGCGCCGCGCTCCGGTCAACTTCCCGGAAGTGCCCGATACCCTGAAACAGGCGTTGCTGGCGGCGGAAGACGATGAATTCTATCAACACTACGGCATCGACCCGAAGGGCATTTTGCGCGCGGCCTATGTAAACTTCCTGACCAATGGGCGGCGACAGGGGGCTTCGACCATCACCCAGCAGGTGGCGCGCAATTTTTTCCTCACTCCGGAAAAAACCCTGAAACGCAAGTTCTACGAGGCGCTGTTGACCCTGAAGATTGAACAGAATCTCAGCAAGGATCAGATTTTCGAGCTGTACATCAACCAGATTTACCTCGGACAACACGCTTATGGCTTTGCGGCGGCCGCGCAGATTTATTTTGGCAAGCCCCTGACGCGCGTCAGCCTTGCCGAAGCCGCCATGCTGGCGGGACTGCCCAAGACGCCCTCCAGAAACCCGGTCGGAGATCCCAAATACGCCCGCCAGCGTCAGGAATACGTGCTGCGACGCATGGCTGAACTGGGTTTCATCAGCGCGGAAGAACGGCAGGCGGCATTGGCGGAAGCCCTGGTCATCAAGCGCGACATCGGACAGCACACGCTACACGCCGAACACGTGGCGGAAATGGCGCGCCGGATTGCGGAAGAACAGTTCCCCGATACGGTCTATAGCGGCGGTCTGCAAGTCATCACCACCATCGACATGGCGGAGCAGGAAGCCGCCTGGCTCGCCTTGCGCCAGGGTGTGCTGGATTACGATCTGCGTCAGGGCTATCGCGGCGCGGAAGGATTTATCGACCTTGCGCGCTTTACGCAGACCGCCGACGAACCTTCTGACGATGATCCCGACAACACGCTGGACGCCGCCCTGCATGAATTCCCCGCTGTGGAAGACCTGCCGTCCGCCGTTGTGCTTGACGCCTCGACACAGGCCGTCACGGCGCATATCCGGGATGGCGAGACGATTACCCTGTCCGGCGAGGCCATCAAGTTCGCCGCCCGCATGTTGGGCGACAAGGCCAGACCGGATAAAAGGCTGCGTCCCGGCTCGGTCATTCGCCTCAGCAAAAAAGGCGACCAATGGCAGATCGCGCAACTGCCCAATGTCGAAGCCGCCTTTATCGCCACGCATCCCGCAGATGGCAGTGTGCGCGCGCTGGTGGGCGGTTTTGATTCCAATCTGGGATCCTATAACCGCGTCACCCAGGCCTGGCGACAGCCGGGTTCCAGCTTCAAGCCCTTCATTTATTCGGCGGCGCTGGAAAAAGGCTTTTCGCCCGCCAGCGTCGTGCCGGATGAACTGATCACGCTCAGTCCGGAATTCACGGGCGAAAAACCCTGGGAGCCGAAAAACTACGATGGCAAATACGATGGCCCGATCACCCTGCGCATGGCGCTGGCGCGTTCCAAGAACATGGTCTCCATCCGGGTGCTTCAGGACATCGGCGCGGCCTATGCCCAGGATTACGTCACCCGTTTTGGCTTTGATGCCGCGCGCCACCCGCCCTATCTGACCATGGCGCTGGGCGCGGGTTCCGTCACCCCCTGGCAAATGGCGGCGGGCTATGCCGTGTTCGCCAATGGCGGCTATCGCATCAACCCCTACATCGTGCAGGAAATCCGCAACGCGCAGGGACGGGTGTTGGCGCAGACCACGCCAGTCAAGGCGGGCGACGAAAAACAACGCGCCATTGATCCCAGAAACGCCTATCTGATGTATTCCATGCTGCACGATGTCGCGGTCTATGGCACTGCCGGACGCGCCTCGTCCACCCTGAAACGGCGCGATCTGGCGGGCAAGACCGGCACCACCAACGATTACCATGACGCCTGGTTTTGCGGCTTCCAGCAAACCATTGTCGGCTGCGCCTGGGTCGGTTTTGACCAGCCGCGCAAGCTGGGAACCCGCGAAACCGGCGGCTTTACAGCGCTGCCCATCTGGATCGACTTCATGCGCACGGTGTTGAAGGACGAGCCGGAAGCGCCGCAGACGCGACCCAAAGGCATCGTCAATGCCTACGACGACCTGTATTACGGCGAAAACGTGCCGCCGCCGCCGGAACTCGAAGACCCCGGCGCGCTGGAAGAAGGCTTTTCCCTTTCGACGCCTGCCGCTCCGCCGCCTGACGGCATCCTGCCCTTCTAGGCCAGGCCTGCGCTCGCCCCGGCAATTCGTTTGCGCGTCCGGGCGCGGGCAATTTTTTCTGATGCGGATACAGGCCTCTGATACCATGCTTTTTTCCGAGGAGCGTTGCGAGACTTCACGTCCCAGGCTCGGAAGTTTCAACGACGCTCGCCTTTTCAATCCTGCCGGACGGGGATTACAGGCGGGCGTTCATGCGTCTGCCCTCCCCCGCTGGCGACGCTGCATGTAAAGGAGCATTTGCCGTGACGCAAAACTACGTTATCGCCGACCCTGCCCTCGCCGACTGGGGCAGGAAGGAAATTCGCATCGCTGAAACCGAAATGCCGGGCTTGATGGCGATCCGCGAAGAATTCGCCGCCAAACAACCCCTGAAAGGCGCGCGTATCACCGGCTCCCTGCACATGACCATCCAGACGGCGGTGCTGATCGAAACGCTGGTCGCGCTGGGAGCGGAAGTGCGCTGGGCCTCGTGCAACATTTTTTCCACTCAGGATCACGCCGCCGCCGCCATCGCCGCGCGGGACATTCCGGTTTTCGCGATCAAGGGCGAGTCTCTGGAAGAGTACTGGCAATACACGCACCGCATTTTTGAATGGCCGGACGGCGGCTATTCCAACATGATTCTCGATGATGGCGGCGACGCGACGCTGCTCCTGCATCTGGGCGCGAAGGCGGAACAGGATGCTTCCGCGCTCGCCAACCCGACCTGCGAAGAAGAAACGGCGCTCTTCGCCGCCATCCAGTCCAGGCTGGCGAGCGATCCCAACTGGTATTCAACCCGCATCAAAAAAATCCGGGGCGTCACCGAAGAAACCACCACCGGCGTACATCGCCTCTACCAGATGCACGCCAGGGGCGAACTCAAATTTCCGGCGATCAATGTCAATGATTCCGTCACCAAATCCAAATTCGACAATCTGTATGGTTGCCGCGAATCGCTGGTCGACGGCATCAAACGCGCCACCGACGTGATGATCGCCGGAAAAATCGCCGTCGTCCTGGGGTACGGCGATGTCGGCAAAGGTTGCGCGCAATCGCTCAAGGGCCTGGGCGCGACGGTGTGGATTACCGAAATCGACCCCATTTGCGCCCTGCAAGCGGCGATGGAAGGCTATCGCGTGGTCAACATGGAAGCCGCCGCCGCGCAAGGCGACATTTTCGTCACCACCACTGGCAATGTGCGCGTCATCACCCACGCGCACATGCGGGCGATGAAAAACAACAGCATTGTCTGCAACATCGGGCATTTTGATTCGGAAATCGATGTCGCCAGTCTGCGGCAATATACGTGGGAGAACATCAAGCCGCAGGTCGATCACATCATTTTCCCGGACGGCAAGCGCATCATCCTGCTGGCGGAAGGTCGGTTGGTGAATCTGGGCTGCGCCACCGGACACCCCAGTTTCGTGATGAGCAATTCCTTCGCCAACCAAACTCTGGCGCAGATTGAACTGTTTACCAAGACCGCCGAATACCCGGTGGATGTCTATGTGCTGCCCAAAAAACTGGACGAACTGGTCGCCCGCCTGCACCTGAAAAAGATCGACGCGCGCCTCACCACCCTCACCCCCGAACAGGCCGCCTACATCGGCGTCCCGGTCGAAGGGCCGTACAAGGCGGAGCATTACCGGTATTAAAGCGGGGGAAAGCAAAACGCTGCTTTCCCCCGGATTGATCCGCCCCCAACGCCCGGCACAGCCGGACGTTGGGGAAAGAAAGGCAAGGAAAAAACCCGACCACGCTGCGTTGCAACGACAAAATCACCCTTGCCAACATCCCGCCCGAAGCCTGGGATTACGTGGTCAACGGCAAACCCGCGCTGGATTGGGTGATCGAGCGCCAGAGCGTCAAAACCGACAAGGCCAGATGCATCGTCAACGACGCCAACGACTGGGCGAAAGAGACCCTGAATAACCCCGGATACCCGCTGGAACTTTTCCTGCGCGTCATTACCGTGAGCCTCAAAACAAGCAAGAAATTAGCGACAGGCCTTCAGGCCTGTCGGTCTAACGTGTTTTGGAAGGGGTTTCTCTCCCCTCCCAAAACGGTCGCCTGAAACCCCGCCCTTTCGGGCGGGGTAGGCTCCCACCGCCCTAAAGGGCGGGGTTTCAACCGGAGTTGGTTTTACGATGAAAATCGTCCGCGCCCTGCCCGCACTGGAAATTCGCGCCTGACCAACCCCGCCACTGGCTGCGCCATCGCTCTTCCAGAAAAGGAAACCGCCCATAAACCCGCGCAACGACGCGGCGGGATCACGTTTCAGTCCATAATCCCGCCCGCGCCGCAGGCGCGCATTGCCGCCCGCAAGGGCTGTCCGCAAGGACATGGATCGGATTATGCTTGTATTGGCGTAGAATTTTGCGAGCGGAGTGTTGGTCATGAAGTTTTCCTATCCTGTATGCAGCCTGTTGGCGCTGTTCATGGGCGCTTGCGCGACGACGCCGCCGACTGCCGTGCATCAGCCGATGACGGCGCGACCGGAATACCGGCAAATGCAGCAGGGCGCAAGCGGCAGTATTTTCCAGGATGCTTCCGTGCGCCCCCTGTTTGAGGATCGGCGCGCGCGTTATGTGGGCGACATCCTGACGGTGACGATCACCGAAAACAACACGGCTTCCGCCGAATCCGCGAGCAACGCCAAGCGTTCCGGCGCGGTCAACGCGGGCATTGGCGCGCTGAATGTATATCCCCTGAGCAACATCAAGCAGTTCAACAAACTGGCGGACATGAAAATCGACGCCAACAGTTCCAATACCTTTGGCGGCAGCGGCGATGTGGAAAACACCAACGCCTTCAAGGGCACGATTACGGTCACGGTGATCGAGGTCTATCCGAACGGCAATCTGCTGGTTTCCGGCGAAAAGCAGGTTGCCATCGGGCATCAGCAGGAATTTATCCGGCTTTCCGGCGTGATTAATCCGCGTGACGTGAAAAGCGAAACCAACAGCGTGGAGTCTTCGCGCGTTGCCGACGCGCGGATTGAGTACAAGGCTTCCGGTTATGTCAGCGAAGCGCAGGTCATGGGATGGCTGGCGCGGTTCTTTCTTTCTGCCCTGCCCTTTTGAACGGAGTTCGCATCATGTTTGAACACACCACGAAAAGCATCCTGATGGCTGGCCTTCTGGCGCTGTCGCTCTCCGCGCCCGCTGTTTACGCGGAGCGGTTGAAGGAACTGGCGAACATTCAGGGTGTGCGCGACAACCAACTGGTCGGTTATGGTCTGGTGGTCGGGCTGGACAACAGCGGCGACCAG
>JAIRZG010000125.1 GCA_031267345.1 Zoogloeaceae bacterium | reverse complement strand
GCAGGGTGGAATGCGCTTTATCCTTCCACCATTGGGCAGTTGTGCGGGTGCATAGGTAAAATGGTGGAAGGCGCTTCGCTTTTCCACCCTGCGAAAAAACGAATCGAAGCTACATGGCCTTGGTGGTGATTGCCTCCGCCATTATCGCTTTCCGAAAGGGGAAGGGGGAAACGAATATTATTTACGGATAAGTACTTATGCGAATCGGAATTACGCAAGACCGATGCACAGTTGCTTGATGGTCAGATATTCCTCAATGCCGTACTTCGAGCCTTCGCGCCCAAAGCCGGATTGCTTGACGCCGCCAAAGGGGGAAACCTCGTTGGAAATCAGGCCGGTATTGATGCCGACCATGCCGTATTCCAGTTCTTCAGCCACACGGATGACCCGATTCAGGTTCTGGCTGAAGAAATAACTGGCAAGACCGAATTCCGTGTTGTTGGCGAGTGCGATGACTTCCGCCTCGGTTTCAAAGCGGAAAATCGGCGCGACGGGACCAAAGGTTTCTTCTCGCGCGCAGAGCATTTCCGCCGTCGCATCGGCGATGACCGTCGGCTCATAAAAGGCGCCGCCGAGTGTGTGGCGTTGTCCGCCCGTGAGGATGCGCGCCCCTTTTGCCACGGCGTCGGCGACCTGCGTTTCCACTTTTTTCAGGGCGGCGGCGTCGATGAGCGGGCCTTGAGTGATGCCTGCATCCGCGCCATTACCCACCTTGAGCGTTTTCACCTTTGCCGTCAGTTTTTCGGCAAAGGCTTCGTATATGCCGCTCTGCACCAGAAACCGGTTGGCGCAGATGCAGGTCTGACCGCTGTTGCGAAATTTCGACGCCATCGCGCCTTCAATGGCAATGTCCAGATCGGCATCATCGAAGACGATAAAGGGTGCGTTGCCGCCGAGTTCCAGAGAGAGCTTTTTCAGGGTCGGGGCGCTTTGCGCCATGAGGAGCCGCCCGACTTCCGTTGAGCCGGTGAAGGAGAGCTTGCGAACGACCGGATTGGATGTCAGTTCCTTGCCCACCGCAGGCGCGGAAGCGCCGGCAGCGGTGATGATGTTGAACACGCCCGCTGGAAGACCTGCCTGCTCCGCCAGTTCAGCCAGCGCCAACGCGGTCAGCGGCGTGTATTCCGCCGGTTTGATGAGGACAGTACATCCGGCAGCCAGCGCGGGCGCGACCTTGCGCGTAATCATCGCGGCGGGGAAATTCCACGGCGTAATTGCCGCGCAAACGCCAATCGGCTGCTTGACGACAACGATGCGTTTGTCGTTGGTCGGCGCGGGCATGGTGTCGCCATACACACGTCGACCTTCTTCCGCAAACCATTCGACAAAGCTGGCGGCGTAGGCGACCTCGCCACGCGCCTCGGCCAGTGGCTTGCCCTGTTCGGCAGTCATGATTCGGGCGATGTCGTCGGTGGCGGCGACAATCCGTTCATACCACTTACGCAGGATTTGCGCGCGCTCCTTGCCGGAACGCTTTTTCCAGGCGGGCAGGGCGCGTTCGGCGGCAGCGATGGCGGTACGGGTTTCCGTAACGCCCATGTCGGGCACAGCGGCGAGGAAAGCGTCCGTCGCCGGATTGGTCACGGCAAACACCGCGCCACTATCGGCATCGCGCCATTTGCCGTCGATATAGGCGTTGCTTTTCAGCAGATTCGGATGGTTCAGTTGCATGGAGAGGCTCCTTGGTTTTCGCTGTGTGGGGGATCAATTTCCTGCGATCATCGACAAAGTTTGGCTGATGACCGTCAGCAGGGCAAGGCTGGGCGGCTCGCCCCGGTGCAGATCGGCAGTGAGCGCTCGCAGGCGATGTTGTTGAAAACTTTTCCCGGTGAGGAATTTCTCCAGCAGCGCGTTGCCCGTCGCGTTGTCCGTATCAGCGGCACTGCACGGTTGTGTAAACAGGCGCTCTACGAGATGGGCGATGGTGTCGTTCAGTTGGTCGTGCAAACCGAGCACCGCCATGTTTTCCAGTGCGCTGTGGCACGGAATGGCGGCGATGGCTGCCTGTAATACTGGAATCTGCAATGCCTCGTGAATCTGAAAATAGGCGCGCCCCGCCTGTTCAATGCGCAGTTCGAGACGTTCCGCGAGCTGCGCCATGTCAAGCGCGCACTCAAGGTCGCGCAAGAGCGCATGGCGACGCGCCAGACCGGTGGGTACGCCGCGTAGTTGTCCGGCGGAAAGTCGGGCGTTATATTCGTTTTTGCGTCCCGTATTCATCAGTTCCGGCAGGCGCTCAATCAGACATGCGACGGGCGGCCTGAAACGGCGTACGCTGGCGGAAACGTCAACGATATCAGGGGCATTACGCAGCACCCGAAGGGTGGCGGCTTTCACCAGTTTGCGCGCTTCCAGCAGTAGCAAGACCTGCGTTTCTCCCGTTACCTTGCTGCCCAGTTCCTCAACGGCCGACCAGTAGCGTTCGAGATCGAAAACGTCGCGCACGACCGCATAGGCGCGCATTGCCTTGGCATCGCTGCTGCCGGTGCGTTCCTGCAAGTCGTTGACGAAGCCACTGCCGACCCGGTTGACCATGCCGTTTACGATCGCCGTGGCGACAATTTCCCGCCGCAGCGGATGCGATTCGATTTCCGCCGCGAAACGCTGTTGCAGGGGGACGGGGAAATACTGCGCCAGATCCGGTGAAAACAGAGGGTCATCGGGCAGTCCTGAATCAATGACTTCGCTGTAGATGGCGATTTTCGTATAGGCCAACAGCATGGCGAGTTCGGGGCGCAGCAGACCCAGCCCTGCCGCGCGGCGCGTTTTCAATTCGTCATCATCGGGCAGGGCGGCAACCTTGCGGTCGAGATGGCCGCTGTGTTCCAGGCTTTGCATCAGGCGCTGGTGGGTGTCGATCATTTGTGGCGCGTTCGCCAGAGCCACCGATAGCGCCTGACCTTGCAGATCGTTATCGCGCAGCACCAGCGCGGCGACTTCTTCCGTCATGCTGGCGAGCAGGGCATCGCGTTCTTCCCAATCGAGCCTGCCGGACTTCATCGCCTGGGCGAGCAAAATCTTGATGTTGACCTCATGGTCGGAACAGTTGACGCCACCCGCATTGTCAATGGCATCGGTATTGATCCGCCCGCCGCGCAGGGCGTACTCAATTCTTGCCTTTTGGGTAAAGCCCAGGTTGGCGCCTTCGCCGACGACCTTGCAGCGCAGTTGGTCAGCATCGACCCGGATGGCGTCGTTGGCATGATCGGCGACCTGTTCATGACGTTCGGTTGATGCCTTGACGTAGACGCCGATACCGCCCAGCCAGAGTAGATCGACTTCAATCTTGAGCAAGGCATTGATAACGGCATTCGGCGTCGTTCGGGTATCCGGCAGGCTCAGCAGGGCGCGCGCGGCTTCACTGATGACCAGGGCGCGCGCCGAACGCGAAAAGACGCCGCCGCCTGCGCCAAGTGCGCTGTTGTCATAGTCTGACCACGAGGATTGCGGCAGGCGGAACAGCCGTTGCCGCTCCTTGTAGCCTCTGGCGGCATTGGCGTCGGGGTCAAGAAAAATGTGGCGGTGGTCAAAAGCGCCGAGCAGACGGATTTTGGGCGACAACAGCATGGCATTGCCGAACACGTCGCCCGACATGTCGCCAACGCCGATGACACTGAATTCCTCGTTCTGGATATCCCGCCCCATTTCACGGAAATGGCGACGCACGGCTTCCCACGCGCCACGGGCGGTAATCCCCATTTTCTTGTGATCGTACCCGGCGGAGCCGCCGGAAGCGAAGGCATCGCCGAGCCAGAAACCGTATTCGGCGGCAATCTTGTTGGCAGCGTCGGAAAACGTGGCGGTGCCCTTGTCCGCGGCCACCACCAGATAAGGGTCGTGACCGTCACGGCAGATCACCCGGCGCGGCGTGACGATTGCGTCACCCGCGATGTTGTCGGTGATATCCAGCATGCCGCGAATGAAGGTTTGATAACAGGCAATCGCCTCCTGACGCAAGGCGTCTGCGTCTTCGGGCGGATGCCTGACCACAAAGCCACCCTTGGAGCCTTCCGGTACGATGACCACGTTCTTGACCATCTGCGCCTTCAACAGACCATGAATCTCGGTACGGAGATCGGCATGACGGTCTGACCAGCGAATACCGCCACGCGCGACCTTGCCCCCCCGCAGATGAATGCCTTCGGCGCGTGGCGAGGAAACGAAAATTTCCACCAGCGGTTGAGGCGGTGGCAGACCTTCCACTGCCCGGCTGTCGAATTTGAACGCGAGGCAGGGCTGGATTCCATTTTCATGCCGGTAGTAATTAGTGCGCAGCGTGGCCTCGATCAGCATCAGATACTTTCGCAGGACGCGATCATCCTCAATCTGTTCCACTGCATCCAGAAGGGTCTGCACCTGTTTTTTCCGTTGGGTGACGATGGTTTCGCGGTTCCCCGCAAGATCGGGGTCGAACAGGGCGGCGAACAATTGCATCAGGGTGGCAGTGACCTTGCCATTGCGCGTCAGCGCGGCGGCGATTTCATCCGGGGACAGCGGGAAACCGGTCTGGCGCAGATAGCGGGCATAGGCTCGTAATACCGCAACGGTCTGCCAGGAAAGCCCGGTGCTGGCGATGAGGCGGCAGAAATCGTCGGATTCGGCCTCGCCGCGCCAGACACTACGCATCGCTTCTTCCAGCGCGGGGACATGCGCGATCCGGACGTCGGGATCGTCTCCGGTCAGGATGAAGGTATGCAGGCATGTCTGCGCTCCATCTGTGCGGTCATGCGCAATGGCGCGGTAATCGGCAACCTTGAGATCGAATTTTTCCAGCACGGGCAGACTGTCCGACAAGGCAAGCCGCGTACCCGCAAAATACAGCTTTACCGTTTTCCGCCAATCGGCTGCGGCGTCGCATTGACTGATGCGAACGTCCGCGCCGCCTTCGGGGGCGAGACTTTCCAGTATGGAAATATCTGCCGGCGTGACGGCAGGAGTTTGGGGTTTCTTCATATGACCTGTGCGTTCAGGCTTTCCCGGCACGGGCCAGGTCGTTCAAGATGTTACCGATGATGGCGAGACCTTCATCCAGAACCGCATCCGGGATGGTCAGCGGCGTCATGAGGCGCAGCACATTGCCATTGACGCCGCAGTTGAGCAGTAGCAAACCCTGTTCCAGAGCTTCTGCTTTCAGGGCGTTGGCAATATCGGATGCCGGATGATGTTTGTCGCCGCCCGTGCAGAATTCGACCGCGCTCATTGCGCCCAGACCGCGAATATCGCCGATGCTGACCAGATTTCTGGACAAGTCGGCAAAAAAGCTTCGGATGCGTTCACCAATGACCGTGCTGCGTTGACAGAGTTTTTCTTCATCAACGATGTCAAGTACCGCATGTGCCGCCGCGCAAGCCAGGGGATTGCCGCCGTAGGTGCCGCCCAAGCCGCCGGGTACGCTGGCATCCATGATGTCGGCGCGACCCACGATGGCGGAAATTGGCGTGCCGCCGCCCAGCCCCTTGGCCATGGTGATGATGTCCGGTACGACGCCGGAATGCTCAATGGCCAACATTTTTCCGGTGCGCGCCACGCCGCTCTGGATTTCATCGGAAATGAGCAGAATGCCGTGCTGGTCGCTCAAGGCGCGCAGGCGTTGCAGGAATTCAGCCGGAGCCGGGATGTAACCGCCTTCGCCCTGCACCGGCTCGACAATGATGGCGGCTACCCGGCTCGCTTCGATGTCGTTCTTGAAAATCTTTTCGATACCGGCGATGGCGTCATCAATGGAAATATCGTTCACTTCGGAAGGGTAAGGCGCATGGAAGACATCGCCGGGGAAGGGGCCAAACCCTGTCTTGTAGGGATTGACCTTGCCGGTAAGCGCCAAGGTGAGCAGGGTGCGACCATGAAAAGCGCCATTGAAGGCGATGACGCCGGGACGCCCGGTATAGGCGCGCGCCGCCTTGACGGCATTTTCCACCGCTTCCGCGCCGGTGTTCATGAAGAACGTCTTTTTGGGCGCGGTTCCGGGCGCGAGGCGATTCAGGCGTTCGGCGAGGGAAACATACCCTTCGTAGGCGACTACCTGAAAACAGGTATGGGTAAATTGCGTCAGTTGTTCCTGCACGGCGGCGACGACTTTGGGGTGACAATGCCCTGTATTGACCACGGCAATACCGGCGCAGAAGTCGATATAGCGTTTGCCTTCCACATCCCAGATTTCGCTGTTCAGCGCCTTTCGGGCGAAAATCGGATGCGCGTTACCCACGCCGCGTGGCAGCGCATCGACGCGACGGGTCATCAATCGGGCATTGGTCTGAAGGGTCGGAGCCATGAAATTTTCCTTTTGCAAAGTAGCGGGATATTGACGCGCCGTCGGCAAATTCATGCCGGACGGCCTGACAGTCGCCATAGTAGAAGCCTGGCTCGCCTGCGCCCATATACAAGGATCAGGATTTTTCAAAGCACTGTAATGGTATCGGGAGCAGTACACTTACCCAGGGCAATCGGGAAATGTTGGACGGTTATTTAAAAAACATATTATTATGTCGTATTAACGTTCGCCTCTGTTCGCGTCGCTCGCGGTTTTTCCCTTTCGTCCCGTCGCGGGGGACGGGGCGAACCGTAAGGGTTCGCCCCATACTCCTGGCGCGGCTTTACAGTCCGCCGTCCGGCGTTTCCCAGACCGAGCCGATGAGTTGCAGCAGGTCTTCCGGCAATTCAGCGTCTTCGAGGGTTGAAGGGTTTCGGTCCGCCATC